>CAZKGZ010000259.1:0-2097 GCA_964552365.1 uncultured Oscillospiraceae bacterium
CGGCGAAGAATGCGCCTCGTCCTTTGATGTCGGCACCGAAACCCTCGTGATCTCCAACTCCCTCCTCGGCGACATCACCTTCTCCCGCGCAGCCTGAATTTTTGCATAATAATGCGCTCTGCTCCGACTTGGGGCAGAGCGCATTTTTAATGCTTGAAGGTTATTCTTTATAGCGCAGGGCGCGGATGGCGTTGAGGACGGCGAGGATCATTACGCCTACATCGGCGAAGATGGCGGCCCACATGTTGGCGAGGCCGAAGGCGACGAGCGCGAGGCAGCCGAACTTGATGATGAGTGAGAAGACGATGTTTTCCTTTACGATGGCGATGCACTTGCGGGAGATGCGGATGGCTTTGACGATCTGCTTGGGGTCGTCGTCCATGAGCACCACATCCGCCGCCTCGATGGCGGCATCGCTGCCCATGGCGCCCATGGCAATGCCGATGTCGGCGCGGGTGAGCACCGGCGCATCGTTGATGCCGTCGCCGACGAAGGCGAGCTGTTCGTGCTTGCCCTTTTGGGCGAGGAGTTTTTCCACCTCGGCGACCTTGTCCGCCGGGAGTAGCTCGCTGCGCACTTCGTCCACGCCGAGCTCTTTGGCCACGGAGTCCGCCACGCGTTTGGCGTCACCCGTGAGCATCACGGTCTTCTTCACGCCGCAGCGGCGGAGCGCGGCGACGGCTTCCTTCGCGTGCGGCTTCGGAACATCGGAGATCACGATGTGGCCGGCATACTGCCCGTCGATGGCCATGTGGATGATCGTTCCGACGCTGTGGCATTCCGTTGCTTCGATGCCGAGCTTTTTCATGAGCTTCAGGTTGCCTGCGGCGACGGTGTGGCCGTCCACCTTGGCGGTGATGCCGTGGCCGCCGATCTCTTCGATGTCGGTCACGCGGCTGCGGTCGATGTCCCGTCCGTGCGCGCGCTGCAGGCTCTTGCTGATGGGGTGCGACGAGGCGCACTCGGCGAGAGCGGCATATTCGAGGAGTCGCTCCTCCTCCATCGTGCTGTGATGCACGGCAGTCACTTCGAACACGCCCTGCGTGAGCGTGCCGGTCTTATCAAAGACAACATATTTTGCATCCGAGAGTGCCTCGAGGTAGTTGGAGCCTTTGATGAGGATGCCCTCGCGGCTTGCGCCGCCGATGCCGGCGAAGAAGCTCAGCGGGATGCTGATGACGAGCGCGCACGGGCAGCTCACGACGAGGAATGTGAGAGCGCGGTAGATCCAGTCTGTCCAGGCGGCGTCCAAGCCGCACACGATGCGCACGAGCGGCACGATGACGGCCAGCGCGACTGCCGCGATGCACACGGCGGGCGTGTAGATCTTCGCAAAGCGCGAGATGAACGCTTCGGAGCGCGACTTGCGGGAGCTCGCGTTTTCCACGAGGTCGAGGATCTTGGAAACGGTGGATTCACCGAATTCCTTCGTTGTGCGGATCTTCAGCACGCCGTTCATGTCGATGCAGCCGCTGATGATCTCGTCGCCCGTTTTCACATCGCGCGGCAGGCTCTCGCCGGTGAGGGCGCTCGTGTTGAGGCTCGCTTCGCCCTCGACGATCACGCCGTCGATCGGCACCTTCTCGCCCGGCTGCACCACGATGACCGTGCCGACCGCGACTTCGTCGGGGTCGACCTGCTCGAGTTTGCCGTCCGTTTCGATGTTCGCATAGTCCGGGCGGATGTCCATGAGTGCGCTGATATTGCGGCGGCTCTTGCCGACGGCGTAGCTCTGGAAGAGCTCACCGATCTGGTAGAAGAGCATAACGGCGATGCCCTCGACATAGTCCCCGCTCTTTGTCCATATGGCGAGGAAGAACGCGCCGAGCGTTGCCAGCGCCATGAGGAAGTTCTCGTCAAAGGGTCGGCCGTTCATGATGCCCTGCCCCGCCTTGCGGAGAATATCGTAGCCGATGATGCCGTACGCCGCCAGGTACGCGATGAGCTGCGGCACGCCGGTGATCGGAAGAAAATGCAGCAGGATGAGCATCGCGGCGGTAATGCAGATGCGCACGAGCATCTTTTTCTGTTTTTTCGTCATTGCAGTCGCCTCTGTTTCTCAATAAATTCGCCGCGCCGCAACGCGGCACGGCGCAC
>CAZKGZ010000260.1:0-2092 GCA_964552365.1 uncultured Oscillospiraceae bacterium
AACGTCCAGCAGAAAGTAATAGAAGAAGCCAAAGCCCTCGCCGACGCCGAGTAATCCCCAAAACACCGATTCCCCATACGGTCTAAATTGATATGCTCCCTCCATGTTTGACAGTTTTTTCACTGCCTTTCATAGAGGGAGCATATCACATATGGCTGTATGGGGAACGGGTTTTGTCAAATCAGAGGCAAACGCTTTGAGCGCGTATCTCACTTTTTCTCGATGAGCTTTTCCTTTATGGCGGTCATGGTTTGGTCGGTCACGCCGCATTCGTGCAGGAAGGCGGGGACGCTGCCGTAGATCGTTCGGACGTGGCCGTACACAGCGAGAATATTTTCGGCGGCAGTGGAGTAGAACGGGAGCGTTTCGGGGCGGGAGGCGAAGTCTGCGAAGTTCTCGCGCATCCAGCGGTAAAGCGGGCGGAGGTAGATCTGACTCACGCTGTAGTCGGCGGCTATGTCGTTTTCGGATACGCCGCACAGTCCGAGCACAAGCATTGAGAGAATGCCGGTGCGGTCCTTGCCCGTGAAGCAGTGGAAGAGCACCGGGCCCTCGGCTTCGGCGAGATACTCCATGCACGAGCGCGTCCAGGGGTGGTTGCTCTCAAGCATGCGGATGTACTCGTCGCCCCAGAAATATTCCGCATCAAACGCGTTGATGCCGCCCGGACGTGTGCGGGCCACGGCACGCGGAACGTTGAGCATCGGGATCTGCCGATAAGAGACGCCCTCAAGCCGGGAGAGTTCGTCGGGCATCGTTTCGCTCTCGTCCGTGTTGCGCAGATCGAGCGTGTGGCGCACGCCGAGCGCTGCAAAGCGCGCCTTGTCGTCCTCACTCAGCCGCTGCGGCAGATCACCGCGGAACAGAACGCCGTAGCGCGTAACGCCTCCGTCGGCCGCGTAGCCGCCCAGATCGCGCAGGTTGCACATTCCGTCCATGGCATAGCTGCGGGTATAGTTCATTCGTATATTCTCCTTGCTTTTTCATTCGCCTTGAGTATACCATATTTTTCCGAAAATGCCATCGGCGAGGTGACAAAAAGTTGACACCGAAGCGGATATTTTATACTATAGGGCTACAACAGCAAGGAGGACATGAAAATGATCCGATTCAATAACGACTATAACCACGGTGCGTACGAGTCCGTGCTGCGCGAGATCGCCGCCACGAACGGCACGAGCTACGCCGGCTACGGCGAGGACGAGTGGTGTGCTCGCGGCGAGGCCGCCGTGAAAAAGCTCATCGGCCGGGACGACGCGCTCATTAAATTCATTCCCGGTGCGACGCAGGCGAATATTCTCGCCGTCGCCGCCGCGCTCTCGCCGGTGCAGAGCGTCATTGCCGCCGACACCGGCCACATCAACTGCCATGAGGCGGCATCGATCGAGGCGACCGGCCACAAGATCCTCGAGCTTCCGAACACAGACGGCAAGATCTGCGCCGAGCAGATCCGCGCATGCGCCGCCGCCTACCGGGAGAGCGGCGAGGCGGAGTATCTGACCGAGCCGAAAATGGTGTACCTCTCCTTCCCGACCGAAAAGGGCACGCTCTACTCCAGGCGGGAGCTCACCGACATAAGCGAGGTCTGCCGGCAATACGGCATGTATCTCTTCGTGGACGGCGCGCGGATGGGCTACGGTCTCGGCGCTTCCTCAAACGATCTGACGCTGCGGGACTTTGCGGAGCTGTGCGACATTTTCTACATCGGCGGCACCAAGTGCGGCGCGCTCTTCGGCGAGGCGCTCATCATCACCGCACCCGCGCTGCAGTACCGCTTCAAGGCGTACATGAAGCAGCTCGGCGCCGTGCTCGCCAAGGGCTGGCTGATGGGGCTGCAGTTCTCGGTCATGCTCGAGAGCGGCGAATACTTTGAGCGCACCCGCCGCGCCGACGAGTTCGCCATGCAGATCAAAGCCGCCTTCGCCGCGAAGGGCGTTCCGTTCCGGGTGGACAGCTTCACGAACCAGCAGTTCGTCATCCTGACCGACGCACAGAAGGAAGCGCTCGCCCGGGGGTACTACTTTGAAGAGGAAGGCCGCGCGCCGCAGGGCACGGTCGTCCGCTTCTGCACCAGCTGGGCCACCACGCAGGA
>CAZKGZ010000261.1:0-2070 GCA_964552365.1 uncultured Oscillospiraceae bacterium
AGGCGTGATATAGTATCTTAGTTATATTGTATATTCGGGAGGAAACTCTCTATGTGGATAGCGGACCAATGGAAAGATTATGAGCTGCTGGATACCTCTTCGGGGGAGCGGCTGGAGCGGTGGGGGGCGCACACGCTGGTGCGGCCGGATCCGCAGGTCATTTGGAAAACGCCGCGCACGAGCGGTGCGTGGAAGCGGCCCGAGGGGCGGTACAGCCGGAGCCATACCGGCGGCGGTTCCTGGGACAAGGGGTCGCTGCCCGCGAGCTGGGACATACGGTACGGTGACCTTACCTTCCATGTAAAACCCATGAATTTCAAGCACACCGGGCTTTTCCCGGAGCAGGCCGCGAACTGGGACTGGATGCAGCAGAAGATCCGTTCCGCGGGGCGGCCCATCAGCGTGCTCAATCTGTTCGCCTACACGGGCGGGGCCACGGTCGCGTGTCTCGCCGCCGGGGCGAGCGTGTGCCATGTGGACGCCGCCAAGGGCATGGTCGCCTGGGCGAAGGACAATGCCGCCGCTTCCGGTCTCTCCGGCGCGAGCGTGCGGTGGATCGTCGATGACTGCGCGAAGTTCGTAGAGCGCGAGATCCGCCGCGGGCACACCTATGACGCCATCATCATGGACCCGCCCTCTTACGGACGCGGGCCGGGCGGCGAGGTTTGGAAGCTCGAGGACAACCTCTGGGACTTCGTGTCGCTGTGCGCGGGGGTGCTCTCCCCCGATGCGCTTTTCGTGCTCATCAATTCGTACACCACGGGGCTTGCGCCCTCGGTGCTCTCGTATATCACCGACAGCATTTTCACCGCACACCGGGGCGGAAGCTCGCGCGCCGAGGAGCTGGGGCTCCCCGTGACGCAGAGCGGTCTCGTGCTCCCGTGCGGGGCGAGCTGCCGATGGGAGGCCTGAATGGAACCCATTATCCAGTTAAAAGATGTCACCTTTCACTATCCGGATGCCGATCATAACGTCATCGAGGGTATGAATTTATCGTTCGAGGCCGGCAGCTTTACCGCCGTGCTCGGGCATAACGGCTCGGGCAAGTCGACGCTCGCGAAGCTCCTGAACGCCATTTATATCCCGACCGAGGGCACCGTGACCGTGAAGGGCATGGACACAAGGAAAGACGAAAATCTGCTCGCCGTGCGGCGCACCGTCGGCATGGTTTTCCAGAACCCCGACAACCAGATCGTCGCGAGCGTGGTGGAGGACGATGTCGCGTTCGCGCCCGAAAATCTCGGCGTGCCGAGTGCGGAGATCCGCCGCCGCGTGGACACCGCGCTCAAGCGCGTGGGCATGTATGAGCAGCGCGGAAAGGCGCCGCACCTGCTCTCGGGCGGTCAGAAACAGCGCGTGGCCATTGCGGGCGTGCTCGCGATGCAGCCGGAGATCCTCGTGATGGACGAGCCGACCGCGATGCTCGATCCCTCCGGGCGGCGCGATGTTCTCAAGACGATCGCGGACCTGCGCAAGGCGACCGGCGTGACGGTCATCCTCATCACGCACCACATGGACGAGTGCATCGACGCCGACCGCGTCATCGCGATGTCCGACGGAAAGATCATGCTCGACGGCACCCCCGCCGGGGTGTTCGCGCAGGTGGAGACCATGCGCTCCCTCGGCCTCGACGTCCCCGCCACCACGGAGACCCTATGGGAGCTGCGCAAGGCGGGAGCGGATGTAGATCTTTCGAAGCTCACCGAAGAGGCCGCCGCGGAGGAGATCGTGCGGTGGCTCGGAGCGGTTTGACGGTTACAGCATAGCATAGGGGGAGTACGGTAAAACGGACTCTGCGCTTAAAGCCTCCCCTTGTGCTCAAGGGGAGGTGGCGCCGCCGCAAGGCGGTGACGGAAGGGATGGAGAGGCCGGATACGCAGTCGCTGCGATGTCTCGCCGTCCCATCCCCTCAGTCGGCTTCGCCGACAGCTCCGCCCCTCTCTCTGTCGCCGATGGCGACATCTCTCTCCGCCGGAGAGAGTCTTCCCCTTGAGCACAAGGGGAGCCTTTGAGATGCGGCCGCGTCCCCCAAAGCATCCCATACAAATTCCCACAAGAGGTATTTCCCAT
>CAZKGZ010000262.1:0-2063 GCA_964552365.1 uncultured Oscillospiraceae bacterium
TTGCCGATGAGCTCTTCGCGTGTGCCGTCGTCCTCAATGTAGCTGATGCTGCCCGCTTCCACGGTCTGCAGTCCGGCGATGGCTTCGAGAAGCTCCTTCTGGCCGCAGCCGGAAATGCCCGCGATGCCGAGGATCTCGCCGCTGTTTGCGACGAAGCTCACATCGTCGAGCTTTACGATGCCGTCCTCACTGCGCACAGTGAGGTTCTGCACCTCGATGCGCGGCTTCGGATCCACGGGATCGGGACGCTCAATGTTCAGCGACACGGCGTGGCCGACCATCATGTTCGTCATTTCCTGCGCGTTCGTTTCCCTGGTGAGCATGTCGCCGATGAACTGGCCATGGCGGAGAATGGCAACGCGGTCGGAGAGTGCCTCCACCTCGTGCATTTTGTGTGTGATGATGACGATGGCCTTGCCGTCGTTGCGCATGTTGCGGAGCACGGCAAAGAGCTTGTCGGTCTCCTGCGGCGTCAGCACGGCGGTGGGCTCATCGAGAATGAGAATGTCCGCGCCGCGGTAGAGCACCTTGACGATCTCGACCGTCTGCTTCTGCGAGACGGACATATCGTAGATCTTCTGGTTGGGGTCAACGGAGAAGCCGTACTTCTCACAGATCTCGAGGATCTTCGCGGATGCGCTCTTCAGGTCGAGCTTGCCGGGCAGACCGAGAACGATATTCTCCGCCGCCGTGAGGACATCCACAAGTTTGAAATGCTGGTGGATCATGCCGATGCCGTTATCAAAGGCATCCTTCGGCGAGCGGATGACGACTTCCTTGCCGTCGATCTTTATCTCGCCTTCATCGGGGAAATAGATGCCCGAGAGCATGTTCATGAGCGTCGTTTTGCCGCTGCCGTTTTCGCCGAGCAGGGCGAGGATCTCTCCGCGGTAAATGTTCAGCCATACCTTGTCGTTGGCGAGGATGGAGCCGAAACGCTTGCTGATGTTGCGCATTTCGATCGCTGCGGTTTTTCCTTCCATTCTTTCACTCCCAAACTATATTAAGACAATTATACTGCAAAGGGCAGCGCGGCGGCCGAGGGTCACGGCGCTGCCCTTTACAGTACGACGGGGGAAGACCCGGAAAGCGAGTCTTCCCCTCAGAGCAGAGACTAAATTAAATCAGGCGTCGAGGTTGGTGATGCCGTCGATGTCGACATCGAAGTAAGGAGCGGAGCGGTACTCGGACTCGTGGAAGTAACCGTCGGAAATGACTTCGGTCTCGCCGACATAGTCGCCCATGTCGTCAACATCCGCGAGGTAGGAGGTGAGGGTCTCACCGTTGACGGTGAAGGCGGAGGTGTCGAACACCTTGAGGGAGCCGTCCTCGAGAGCGGCCTTGACTTCGGCGAGCTTCTCGGCGGTGCCGGCGGCGGCAGCCTGCTCGTTGACATCGGTCAGAACGACAGAGCCGGTGGACAGATCGCCGGTCCAGTCATAGCCGAAGGCTTCGCCGTTGGCGACGCAGGAGATGGCGTAAACGAAGAACGGAGTCCAGTCAATGCGGGAGGACACGATGAAGGTGTTGGGGCAGGCGGAAACGGTGCTGCCGTTGTAGGAGACGTTGGGGACACCGGCGGTCTCGCAGGCCGTGGGGGCGCCCATGGAGTCGGCGTGCTGGCTGATGAGGACGCAGCCGTTGTTGATGAGCTTGTTGGCGGCTTCCTTCTCAAGGGCCTCGTCGTACCAGGAGCTCGTGAAGGTGACTTCCATGGTCACGCTCGGGCAGACGGAGCGGGCGCCGAGGAAGAAGGAGGTGTAGCCGGACTTGACTTCGGCGTAGGGGTAAGCACCGACATAGCCCATCTTGGCTTCTTCGGCGGTGATGTCGCCGTTCTCGATCATCTCATTGAGCTTGAGACCGGCAGCGACACCGGCGAGGTAACGGCCTTCGTAAATGGTGGCGAAAGCGTTGTGGTAGTTGCTGAGGCCTTCGGTGTGAGCCTTCACGCCGGTGCAGGAGACGAACTGGACTTCGGGGAATTCCTTGGCAGCCTGAAGGGCGAAGGACTCGTGGCCGAAGCTGTCGGTGATGACGAGGTTGCAGCCGGCATCGGCGAG
>CAZKGZ010000263.1:0-2032 GCA_964552365.1 uncultured Oscillospiraceae bacterium
GACCCTTGCGGCAGCGGCGCTTGACGCCGCTGCCGCAATTCGGGTATTAGAGAAGCATAAATATCTTGTTAATATCCTGACTTCGCGCCCGCCATTCCCCAATCCACACGGAGGTGCATTCCATGAACAATGAAGCTGCAAAAAATTTAGATGAGGTCATGCGCAAATATGACCGCGAGTCGAACACCCGCGCATGGGAAGGAAAGCCGAAGATCGTCATGCAGGCGTATCTCGCGCTCTTTTCCCTCTATGTCATATACACGACGCTTTTCGCCGCCATGCTCGATGAAGTCCGCCTCACATCCTTTGTCGGCGGTCTGCTGATCGCGGGCTACCTGATCTACCCGAGCCACAAGCATGAATCGCGCGTGAACTTCGTCCCCTGGTACGATTGGATCCTGATGGCGCTCGGCGCGGGCTCCTTCTTCTATTTCTGCTTTAACGCCAACGAGCTCGTACTGCGTCTGCCGACGCTCTACTCCTACGAGGTCGTGCTCGGCATCATCGGCATCGTCACGCTCTTTGAGCTGTGCCGCCGCAGCACCGGCGTGCCCATCATGGTCGTGGCGGGCTTCTTCATCCTTTACGCGCTCTACTACTACGGCGTGAAAAAGGGCCTCGGCCTCAACGCCGTGCAGACGCTCATCTGCCGTCTCTTCTACCAGAAGACCGGCATCCTCTCCACGCCCATCAACGTGTGCTCCAAGTACATCGCCGTGTTCATCATCTTCGGCGCCTTCCTCGAGCGCACCGGCATTTCCGACTTCTTCATTCAGCTCGCCAACTCCATCGCGGGTTCCTCCGCGGGCGGCCCGGCGAAGGTCGCCGTCATTTCGAGCGCCCTGTGCGGCATGGTGTCCGGCTCCTCCGTCGGCAACACCGTGACCACCGGCTCCGTGACCATCCCGATGATGAAAAAGACCGGCTACAAGCCCGAGTTTGCGGGCGCGGTCGAAGCCGCCGCATCGACCGGCGGACAGATCATGCCGCCCATCATGGGCGCCGCCGCGTTCCTCATGGTGGACTATGTCGGCGAGCCGTACTCGAAGATCGTCGTGCGCGCCATCATCCCCGCCGTGCTCTACTTCACCGGCATTTTCATCTGCGTCCATCTCGAGGCGAAAAAGCGCGGCCTGAACGGCATTCCGCGCAGCGAGCTGCCTCCCATCCGTCCGCTTCTGAAACAGGTCTACCTGCTGCTCCCGCTCATCATTCTGGTGTGGCTCGTCTCCTCCGGCAGCCGCACGATGGCGTTTGCCGCCGCCGTGGCGACCGTCGCCGCCATCTTCGTGAGCATGTTCTCCAAAGAGACCCGCATGACGCCGAAGAAATTCTTCGAGGCTCTCGCGGGCGGCACGCAAAGCTGCATCTCCGTCGGCGTCGCCTGCTGCGTGGCGGGCATGGTCGCCGGCTGCCTCACGATGACCGGCCTCGCGAGCCAGATCCTCCGCGGCATCATCGCCATTTCCGGCAACGCGAAGTTCCTCGCGCTGTTCCTCACCATGCTCTGCTGCATCGTGCTCGGCATGGGCGTGCCCACGACCGCGAACTACTGCATCATGGCCACGACCTGCGCCCCCATCCTTGTGCAGATGGGCATCCCGACCGTCGCGGCGCACTTCTTCGTGTTCTATTTCGGCATCGTCGCCGACCTGACTCCGCCGGTCGCGCTTGCTGCCTACGCCGGAGCCGCCATCGCGGGCGCCAACCCGATGAAGACCGCGCTCAACGCGACAAAGCTCGCCATCGCCGCGTTCATCATCCCCTACATCCTCGCCTACAACCCGGCCATGGTGCTCGTGGATGTCACCAGCGCCTGGCAGGTCATCGAGATCGCCATCACCTCGCTCGCCGGCATGTTCGGCATCGGCATGGCGCTCGAGGGCTACTACCGCGGCAGCATGCCCTGGTACCTCCGCATCCTCTCCGCCATCGGCGGCCTGGGCCTTGTGTACCCCGGCTGGAAGTCCGATGTGCTCGGCCTCGTCGTTGTCGGCGGCATCATCGCCTACCAGGTCATCAAGAGCAAAAA
>CAZKGZ010000264.1:0-2001 GCA_964552365.1 uncultured Oscillospiraceae bacterium
CATGAGCTTTTTTCAGGATGTTGTCAATATTGTAATAAAGTATTACCCCCAGCTGTTGAGCGGTGTGGGAAACACGATGCTCCTTGCGCTTACCGGTACGGTGGCGGGTCTCGTCATCGGACTTTTGACCGGCATCATCCGCACGGCGCCCTATTCGCGCAGCGGCGTGCTCCGTGTGCTGCACAAGATCCTCAATGGGATCATCGCGGTCTATGTGGAGATCTTCCGCGGCACGCCGATGATGGTGCAGTCCATGGTCATCTACTGGGGCTACGCCTTCGCGACCGGCGGCAATACGCTCCCGCTCATCCCCTCGGGCATCCTCATCGTGTCGGTCAACACCGGTGCGTACATGGCGGAGATCGTCCGCGGCGGCATCATTTCCATCGACCGCGGCCAGTTTGAGGGTGCAATGAGCATCGGCATGACGCACGCGCAGACAATGTTCAAGGTCATCATCCCGCAGGTCATGCGCAACATTCTCCCCTCGGTGAGCAACGAGTTCGTCATCAACATCAAGGATACCTCGGTGCTGAACGTCATCGGCGTCACGGAGCTCTATTACTTTGCCGGCATCATCAAGCGGCAGAGCTTCGAAACGTTCCAGACCTATCTCGTCATCTGCGTGCTGTACTTCATTCTGACCTTTACGGTCACGCGGCTGCTGCGCCTTTGCGAGCGCAAGCTCGACGGCAGCGACAGCTATGTGATCTTCGGCTCGCAGAGCGACAGCGCCGCCGAGATCCACATCAAGAAGGAGGAGAACTGAGCCATGGGTGAAAAGGTCATAGAGCTTTGCGGACTTGAAAAGAAGTTCGGCGACCATGAGGTCCTGCGCGGCATCGACCTGAGCGTGGAAAAGGGCGAAGTGCTGAGCATCATCGGCGCGTCCGGCTCCGGCAAGAGCACCATGCTCCGGTGCATCAACCTCCTCGAGACGCCCACGGCCGGGCAGGTGCTCTACCACGGCAAGGACATCACCGCGCCCGATATGAATCTCTCGCGCTACCGCGCCAGGGTCGGCATGGTGTTCCAGAGCTTCAACCTCTTCAACAACATGACGGCGTTCCAGAACTGCGTCACCGGTCAGATCTCCGTGCTGCACCGCTCACGCGCTGAGGCGGAGGAGACCGCCATGAAATATCTCGAGCGCGTCGGCATGAAGCCTTACATCAACGCCCGCCCCGCGCAGCTCTCCGGCGGACAGAAGCAGCGCGTCGCCATCGCCCGCGCCCTCTCGATGCAGCCCGAGGTGCTCCTCTTCGATGAGCCCACGAGCGCGCTCGATCCGCAGATGGTCGGCGAAGTGCTCTCCGTTATGCGCTCGCTCGCCGAGGACGGCCTCACGATGATCGTCGTCACGCACGAAATGGCGTTCGCCCGCGATGTCTCCACCAATGTCGTCTTCATGGCCGACGGCGTCATCTGCGAGCAGGGCCGCCCGAAGGACATCTTCGAAGCCCCGAAGGACATCAAAACCAGAGAATTTCTCTCCCGCTTCCTCGTGGGATAAACCGCAAAAACCATTTCCGGACATCGAAATTTCGGTGCCCGGAAATTTTTTTGAAAAAATATGATCTTTTAATATTTTTCTTAGAATTCTCCTTTATACTGCAGTCAAGATGAAAAAAACGAATCGAAATAAAGGAGATCAAAGACCATGACAAACACCGTTTACGAACTGACCGCCGCTGTTGCTCTCAATGCCGCCGCCCGTGCCGCCGGAGTGGATGTCACCGAGATCACCGATCATGAGATCCGCCTCAGCGAAGGCTATTACGAGATCCGCTTCACCGGCAAGTGGGCCCGCTACGACTGCTTCGTCGACGCCGCCACCGGCTTCGTCCCCGGCCTCATGTCCGCCCCCCTCGCCGCCTGAGCCGCCCTTAATTTCATACGTACCCTCCATCGGAGTCCCGCCGGCTGCGGCGGGGCTTCGTTTTTTTTCTTTGGGCAACACCGCACAATGTCGTCTGCGGCGCTTTGCGGAAATTTTCCTCC
>CAZKGZ010000265.1:0-2000 GCA_964552365.1 uncultured Oscillospiraceae bacterium
TTCAGAACTCGTAGCGCATGGCGAGCATTTGGAAGAGGCCTTGCATTACTTCTTTGGCGATGGCTCGGATGTCGAGTTGGGAGATGAAGGCTTGGACCTTTTGGATCTCTTCTTCGGGGACGCGGTAGCAGCGGAGGGACATGCTCAGGAAGAGCTCGATCTTCTTTTCGAGCGGCACCTCGTCGGTGCATGGCTTGGACATATAGGCACGCATGAGGCCGGCCGAGCCGACCTCCAGATAGTAGAATTCGCGCTCCGTAAGCTCGGGCTGATAGATGCCGAAGGTGCGGTAGAGCACCTTGGTGGTCTCGGTGAATATGTACTCGAGAGCTTCGGAGTGGCTGTACGCCTCCGTATAGATCTCGCGCAGGTTTTCGTTCATTTCGGTCAGAGCGAGCTGGATGGATGTCTCCGCCGCGTACACATAGACCGGCGGCAGGTCATCCACCGGGAGCTTGCCCGCGACGCCGAACTGCTGGGAAAACATGAACCGGACGAGCTCTACGAGGACGCCGTCCTTGGCACGAAACGCATGCTGGAAGCTGCTGCTGGATACATCCGCCTGCTCCAAAATCTGCGCCATCGTTGTGTTCTTGTAGCCCTGCTCCAGGAAGAGTTTCACGCACACGCTCAGGATCCTCTCCCGCGTCGTCTGTTTGCGTCCCTCCGTCGGGCGCGCCTTCTCCATTTTCGAATCACTCCGTTCTAATACTTTAAGTACAATATATGGTATTATAGCAGATATGATGCCATATATCAACGCTTGCTGCGTAAATTTCTCGCAAAAATCGCCCCGATGTCCGACCGGTCTGCCGGGCATCGGGGCCGATTCATGCTCTCACAGGACGCATGTCCAGCCGTGGGGATCGGGCAGGGTGCCCCACTGGATGCCGGTGAGGGTATCGTAAAGCCGATGGGCCAGCGGGCCGATCTTGCCGTCGTTGATCGTATACTCGCGGTCTTTGTAGGTCAGCTCGCCGATGGGGCAGATGACGGCGGCGGTGCCGACGCACAGCGCTTCCTCGAGCTTGCCGTCCGCTGCGGCAGCGAAGAGCTCGTCTACGGAGATGAGCCGCTCCTCGGCGGGCATGCCCCAGTCGCGGAAGAGCTGCAGGCACGAGCGGCGCGTAACACCCGGCAGGATGGAGCCGGTCAGCATGGGCGTGACGATCTTGCCGTCGATCTTGAATACCACGTTCATGCCGCCGCCTTCTTCGACATACTTGTGCTCCACGCCGTCGAGCCAGAGCACCTGCGAATAGCCTTTCTCAAAGGCGCGCTCTCCGGCGCGGTTCGATGCGCCGTAGTTGCCGCCGCATTTGGCTTCGCCGGTGCCGCCGCGCACGGCGCGGACATCTTCGGTCTCCACGATGATGCGCACCGGCTCCATGCCGTTTTCAAAATAGCTGCCGGACGGCGAGAGGATGACGACGAACATGGCCTCGTGGACGCCGTGCAGGCCGAGATGGGCGTCCGTGCCGAATACGAACGGGCGAATGTACAGCGACGTGCCGGGCTCGGACGGAACGAAGCGCTCATCGAGCTTCACGAGCGCCTTCACGGCCTCGAGCGCGTCCTCCGGCGGTACGACAGGCAGACCCAGACGGACGGCGGAGTTTTTCATGCGCTCCATATTGTCCCACGGGCGGAAGAGCTGCACGCGGCCGTCCGCGCGGCGGTAGGCTTTCAGGCCTTCGAAGACCTCCGCGCCGTAATGGAAAACGCACGAAGCGGGCGAAAGGGAAATGTTCCGGAACGGAACGATGCGCGCGTCGTGCCAGCCCTTGCCTTCCGTGTAGTCCATGAGGAACATATGGTCGGTGAAGTAATGGCCGAAGCCGAGCTTGTCCGAGGGAACGACCGTTCCGGGTGCGGTGGTTTTTGTGACTTTGATCTCCATTTTGCAGTACCTCCTGTTCGTTTTTCGGTAAATTTAAATTGCCTATGGCAGCACCGGACGATTCGGCAAGAGCGATTTGCGAGAGATTTTTTGTCGAATC
>CAZKGZ010000266.1:0-1992 GCA_964552365.1 uncultured Oscillospiraceae bacterium
GCGGCGGACGACTCCGAGGAGAAAAGAAAGGAGAAAAAGAGAAAGAGAATTGTCAAACTATAGTGAATGTTGAATAGTGAATAATGAATATTGAATAATGGGAAAGCTTTATATGGCTTCGGGGATCGGGGGGAGGGCGTATTTGTGGGCGTACTGCTCAAACTCGGCGCGGAAGTCCTCGCTGCCGAGGCGGGCGGCGCGGAGGGATTCGTGCAGGTTGAGATTGTGCTGCGCGGCGTCGATGACGCATCCGGCAACGTTGGAGCAATGGTCGGAGGTACGCTCGAGACCGGTGAGAAGGTCGGAGAGAATGAATCCGAGCTCGATGCTGCAGTCACCCTGCTGCAGACGGAGAATGTGGCGCGTGCGCATCGTTTCCTTGAGCGAGTCGACGACCTGCTCGAGCGGCTCCACGCGGGAGGCGACCGATGCATCGTTTTCTTCGAATGCCTTGAGCGTCATGTCGAGGATCTCGCTCACGGCATCGCAGAGCACGCGAAGCTCATTTCTGGCGCTCTGGGAGAACTGCAGCCCCTTGTCGCGCAGCTCTTCGGCCGATTCGAGCGTGTTGACCGCGTGGTCGGAAATGCGCTCAAAATCGCCGATGTACTTGAGAAGCGCGGCGGCTTCCTCACTCTCCGGCGCACCCATCGGATGGGTGGAGAGCTTCACAAGATAGGTACTGAGAATGTCTTCGTAATGGTCGCACAGTTCCTCATCCTTGCGGATGCTCTCGGCGAGCTCCGGCGTGTAGGCGTGCAGCGACTCGAGAGAATTTTTGAGAGCGCGGACGGCGTGGTGCGCCATGTCCACGGTGACCTCATGGGCACGCTCGAGAGCCAGTGCCGGGGTGGAGAGAAGACGCTCGTCGAGTTCGACGGTCTTCTGCTTCTCCGAGGGAGCATCGGGCACGATGCGGATGGAGAGCTTCTCCAGCAGATCGCCGGCAGGCAGGAGCATCGCCGTGCAGAGGATGTTGAAAGCGGAGTGGCAGATGGCGATGCCGGAGCGGGTCGCGGCCCCGTCGAGAATGGCGGGAGCAAATACGGCGCGGACAATGCAGAATACGGTGAGCAGTACGATCACACCGATCACGTTGAACATCAGGTGGACGACGGCGGCGCGGCGCGCGTTCTTGTTCGTACCGATGGAGGAGAGGAGCGCCGTGACGGTCGTGCCGATGTTCTGACCCATGATGATGGGAATGGCGGCCGCATAGCTCACGGCGCCGGTCGTGGCGAGCGCCTGCAGAATACCGACGGAAGCGGAGCTCGACTGGATGATGCCCGTGAGCACCGCGCCGACGAGCACGCCGAGAAGAGGATTCTTAAAAGCAAGGAACAGGCTCACGAACACAGGGTCGTCCTTGAGACCCGAAACGGCGGAGCTCATCGTTTCCATGCCGAACATAAGCGTTGCAAAGCCGAGGAAAATAACGCCGGTGTCTTTCTTCTGACGGCTCTTGCAGAAGAGGTAGAGGATAATGCCGACCAGCGCGAGGATCGGCGTGAACGAGGTGGGCTTGAGAAGACGGACGAACACGCTCGAGCCGTCGATGTCGCCGAGACTCAGGAGCCATGCCGTCACGGTCGTGCCGACATTGGCACCCATGATGACATTGATGGACTGACGCAGCGTCATAAGACCGGAGTTTACAAAGCCGACGACCATAACGGTCGTAGCGGAGGAGCTTTGGATAACGGCGGTCACGCCGAGACCGGTGAGAAAGCCGGCGATCGGCCGTCCCGTCATGCGGTCCAAAAGCGAACGGAGCTTGCCGCCCGCGCGGCGCTCGAGAGCCTCTCCCATAAGGCTCATGCCGAAGAGGAACAGCGCAAGGCCGCCCACCATCGTAAGTGTGTCAAAGATGTCCATAACCCGATCAACCTTCCCCAAATTTTCTTTTCATTGATTTCTGTTCTCTGTTACGGCTATAGACTATCAGAATCCCTGTTAAATCCGCTACAGTTCTATTGTAAAATCTAAGTTAAG
>CAZKGZ010000267.1:0-1969 GCA_964552365.1 uncultured Oscillospiraceae bacterium
TGCGGTGCTGCCTAAGATGCTCTCCCCGATGCGGAGAGATCGCTACGATTATTAGAGTAGGATTTGAGAGATATGATTAACGGAACGGCTCCATTGCTGGAGATGAAAAATATCCGGAAGAACTTTTTCGGCAACCAGGTCCTGCAGGACATCAACCTTACGCTGCATGAAGGCGAGGTACTCGGTCTCTGCGGAGAGAACGGTGCCGGCAAGAGCACGCTGATGCGCATCCTGTTCGGCATGAACATGATCCGTGAGACCGGCGGCTACGGCGGCGATGTCCTCATTAACGGTGAGAAGGTCACCTTTGACTCGCCCTTTGACGCTCTCGCTGCGGGCATCGGCATGGTGCATCAGGAATTTTCCCTGATCCCCGGCTTCACCGCAACGGAGAACATCCTGCTCAACCGCGAGCCGAAAAAGACGAACGTGATCGCACAGGTGTTCGGCGACCGGCTCGACACCCTCGACTATAATGCCATGACCGGCCGGGCGGAAGCCGCCATCGAGAAGATGGGCTTCGAGATCGACCCGCAGATGCGCATCAGCGATATGCCCGTAGGGCACAAACAGTTCACCGAGATCGCCCGTGAACTGAGCAAAGACAATCTGAAAATACTCATTCTTGACGAGCCGACCGCCGTCCTCACGGAATCCGAGGCGGAGGCCCTGCTCGCTTCCATCCGCTCCATGGCGGAAAAAGGCATTGCCGTGATCTTCATCACGCACCGTCTGCGTGAGATCCTCGCGGTATGCGACAAGGTGGTCGTCATGCGCGACGGCTTCGTCGTCTCCGACGTCGCCGCGAAAGACACCAATATAACTGAGATCACAAAGTGGATGGTCGGCCGCAGCGTCAACATGGCCGCCAACACAGCGATAAGAGAACAGCCGCAGGGCAAGACCATCATGAGCATCAAGCGGCTCTGGGTCGATATGCCCGGCGAGCTCGTGCGGGATGTGAGCCTGGACATCAAAGAGGGCGAGATCCTCGGCATCGGCGGCCTCGCCGGTCAGGGCAAGCTCGGCATCCCGAACGGCATCATGGGGCTTTACGAAGCCGGCGGCACCGTGGAATTCGACGGCAAGCCGATCCCCCTCAACAGCCCCCGGAAGTGCCTCGATGCGAACATTGCATTCGTGTCCGAGGACCGGCGCGGCGTGGGCCTCCTGCTCGACGAATCGCTCGAGTGGAACATCGCCTTCCCCGCCATGCAGGTACACAACAAGTTCCTCAAGAGCTATCTCGGCGGCCTGATCCGGTGGCGCGATGAAAAAGCCATCACCGCCGTCACGGAAAAGTACATCGAGGAGCTTGCCATCAAGTGCACCGGCACGAAGCAGAAAGCCAAAGCGCTCTCCGGCGGCAACCAGCAGAAGATCTGCCTTGCCAAGGCGTTTGCGCTCGAGCCGCGCTTCCTCTTCGTTTCCGAGCCGACGCGCGGCATCGATGTCGGCGCGAAGGCCCTTGTGCTCGATGCGCTCAAGCGCTTCAACCGCGAGCACGGCGTAACGGTCGTCGTCATTTCCTCGGAGCTCGAGGAGCTCCGCTCGGTTTGCGACCGCATTGCCATCGTCTCCGGCGGCAGGATCTCCGGCATTCTTCCGGCGAGCGACCCGTCCGAGGACTTCGGCATGCTCATGGTCAGTCAGGTGAAGTGAGGTAGAAGGATGAATAAATTAACCGACGAGAATGTCACATTTGCAGACAGGATACGCACGGCGGTGAACACCTTCGGGCTTCCGCGCCTGATCATTGCCGGCTTCCTCCTGCTCCTCTTTATTGCCGCACCGCTGGTCGGCGCGGACTTCGCGACCCAAATTACGAATACCATCAACCGCTTCAGCTGGAACGCCATCCTGGTGCTCGCCATGGTGCCGATGATCCACTCCGGCTGCGGACTGAACTTCGGCCTGCCGCTCGGCATCATCTCCGGCCTTCTCGGCGCGACGCTCTCCATCGAGTTCG
>CAZKGZ010000268.1:0-1957 GCA_964552365.1 uncultured Oscillospiraceae bacterium
CATGACCGCATGCTCTCCATGATCCGCGAGCGCGCCGACTGGTGCATCTCCCGTCAGCGCCGCTGGGGTCTGCCCATCCCGGTGTTCTACTGCGCCGACTGCGGCAAGCCCGTCTGCACGAACGAGACCATCGAGAAGGTCTCCCGCCTCTTCGCCGAGAACGGCTCGAACATCTGGTTCGACGCCGAGGCGAAGGATCTCCTGCCGGACGGCTTCACCTGCCCGCACTGCGGCGGCAGCACCGGCTTCACGAAGGAGACCGACACGCTCGACGGCTGGTTCGACTCCGGCAGCACCCACGCCGCCTCCATGCGGCTCGATGCCCCCGGCTGCGACAAGGCCGACATCTATCTCGAGGGCGGCGACCAGTACCGCGGCTGGTTCCAGTCTTCGCTGCTGACCGCCGTGGCGGTGAACGGCGAGGCACCCTACCGCGAGGTGCTCACGCACGGCTGGACGGTCGACGGCGAGGGACGCGTCATGCACAAGTCTCTCGGCAACGGCATCGCGCCGAGCGACATCATCCCCAAGTACGGCGCGGACATCATCCGTCTGTGGGCGGCAAGCGCCGACTATACGCAGGATATGCGCTGCTCGGACAACATCTTCAAGCAGCTCTCCGATAAGTATCTCAAGATCCGCAACACCGCACGCTACATCCTCGGCAACCTCGACGGCTTCGATCCCGAGAACGCCGTGGCGTATGACGAGATGCTGCCGCTCGACAAGTGGGCGGTCAGCCGCCTGCAGGGACTCATCGAGCGCGTGCGCGCCGCGTACGACAACTACGAGTTCCACACCGCCACCTATGCCATCCACAACTTCTGCGTCGTGGATATGTCGAACTTCTATCTGGACGTCATCAAGGACCGTCTCTACTGCGACGGTCGGGAGAGCCTCTCCCGCCGCAGCGCGCAGACCGCCATCTGGCTCGTGCTCGACGCCATCACGCGCATGCTCGCGCCGGTGCTCTGCTTCACGGCCGATGAGATCTGGCTCGCCATGCCGCACAAGGCGTCCGACGATGCCCGTGCCGTCGCGCTCAACGATATGCCCGAGGCCGACCCGGCTCTCCGCCTGAGCGAGGAGCAGGAAGCCCACTGGAGCAAGGTCATGCGCGTGCGCGCCGATGTGAACAAGGCCCTCGAGCTCGCCCGCGCCGAAAAACTCATCGGCAAGCCGCTCGATGCCCGCGTGACGCTCTATGTGTCCGAGGCGGCCACGGAGCCGTTCGCGGAGCTCGAGAAGGAAGACCTCGCGCCGCTGTGCATCGTGTCCGAGCTGAAGGTCGTCCACGGCACCGGCGAAGGCGTCCGCGGCGAAAACTTCGACGGCCTCACCGTCCATGTCGAGCCGAGCGCGCTGCCGCGCTGCGCCCGCTGCTGGACGCGCTCCGAGTCCGTCGGCAAGAGCGAAAAGCACCCGACGCTGTGCGCGCGCTGCGCCGAAGTCGTCGGCTGACGCAAACTCAATGCGGGCGAGGGGAAAGCCCCGCGCCCGCATCATTCCGAAAGGAGATATGAAGTATGGTAATTTACGGAGTTATCGGCGTTCTCCTCGTGCTTGTCGACCAGTTCATCAAGTTCTGGGTCTCCGGCAATGTCGCGGTGAACACCGGCATTGTAAACTTCATCCCCGGCTTCATCCACATCACCAACATCCGCAACTACGGCATGGCGTTCGGCCTCTTCTCCGGAGCGTCCTGGCTGCGCTGGGTACTGTTCGTGCTGCTCATCGCCTTCACGGCTCTCGTCGTGTTCGCGATCGTGAAGAAGTACATCCGCTCCGGCTTCGCGCAGTTCTCGGCCGTTCTCCTGCTCGCCGGCCTCATCAGCAACGGCATCGACCGCCTGATCTTCGGCTACGTGACCGATATGTTCGAGTTTGAGTTCATCAAATTCGCCATTTTCAACCTCGCGGATATGGCCGTTCTCTTCGGCATCATCCTCTTTGCCGT
>CAZKGZ010000269.1:0-1955 GCA_964552365.1 uncultured Oscillospiraceae bacterium
CATGCAGAAGAAATCGAATCCCAAGGCGCTGCTCCCTATTGTGGTATTTCTGATCCTATACCTCGGCCTCGGCATCGTGTTCGAGTATGTGCTGAAGATCCCGATGGGCTTTTATTCCATCCCCATCGTGGTCGTTTTCCTCATTGCGCTGCTCGTCGCGTGCCTGCAGAACCGCTCCGTGAGCTTCGATGACAAGCTCAAGCTGATGGGAGAGGGCGTGGGTGATGCGAGCATCGTCACCATGCTGCTCATCTTCCTCGCCGCCGGCATGTTCGTCGGCGTCGTGGGCCGCTCGAGCGCCGAGAGCGTGGCGTACTTCATGCTGTCGATCATCCCGCCGAAATTCTCTGTCGCGGTGCTCTTCGTCGTAAGCTGCTTCATTTCCACCGCTATGGGCACGAGCGTCGGCACGATCACGCTCATCACGCCCATCGCCGTACCGCTGGCGGAGGCGAGCGGCTTCTCCCTGCCGCTGTGCGTAGGCTCCGTCATGGGCGGCGCGATGTTCGGCGACAACCTCAGCTTCATTTCCGACACGACCATCGCCGCCTGCAACGGTCAGGGCTGCGCCATGAAAGACAAATTCCGCGAGAACTTCCACATTGCCCTTCCCGCCGCCATCGCGACGCTCGTGCTCATCCTCGTGCTCTCGCTCCGCACGGATGTCGTACCTGCCGAGATCCCGGGCTACAACCTCGTGCAGATCATTCCGTATGTGCTCGTGCTCATCGGCGGCATCGCGGGCATCAACGTGTTCCTCGTGCTCCTCATCGGCATCGTGTCCGGCACGATCATCGCCCTTGCCACCGGCTCGACCGGCGCGAGCGGGATCTACGCCGTGAAGGTGCTTTTGGAGAATATGGGCAGCGGTGCTTCGGGCATGTACGAGACCTCCATGGTCGCCATCCTCGTGTCGGCCATATGCGCGCTCATCCGCGAAAACGGCGGCTTTGAAGCGCTGCTCACCTGGATCCGCAAGGCGTTTCGCGGCAAGTGCGGCGGACAGATCGGCATGGGCCTGCTCGTCGGCGCCATGGACATCGCCACGGCAAACAACACCGTCGCCATCGTCATGGCCAACCCCATCGCCAAGGAAATGAGCGAGGAATACGGCATCACGCCCCGCAAGGCGGCCTCCATCCTCGATACATTCTCCTGCATCTTCCAGGGTATCATCCCCTACGGCGCGCAGATGCTCGTCGCTATTTCCGCCGTGAACGAGCTCGGCTGCACTATTTCCGCCTTCGACATCATCCCCAACCTCTTCTACCCCTACCTCCTCGCCGTAAGCTCCCTCTGCTTCATCCTCGCCGACAGGAAAAAAGCCTGTTGAATCTCATATATGCAAAAAGCAGGGACCCGACAAAGGTTCCTGCTTTTTTTGATGCTCAGGTGGGCTGTGCTTCGGCGCGTGCGGTGTTCCGGCGGAAGATCGCGCGGAAGACAGCACGGGCAATGGGGCCGGCGATCACGAGCTGCACCGGCAGCGCCATGACGAAGTTCTTGCAGTAGACGGTCAGATAGTTCGGGATGAACTGCGCATTGAAGCCGCCGCTGTGCCAAACGCCGAGGATGCTCGCAAGAGCGACCTGCAGCAGCACCGTGAATGTCTGAATGGTGAGGATAATGAAGATCGGGCGGTCGGTCGGCTTCACGATCTTGAATGCGAGCTTCGGTGCGATGCGCGAGGAAATGAAGAACGCGCACAGGAATATGATCACAAACTCGACCCACATTCCCTCAAGCGCCGTAAGGAACGTTCCGTTCGTGAACGACCCGGACGCGAGAGCCGTGTTGTAGACGGTCATAATGTACACCATGATCCACGCGGTAAGCGCGGTAAAGAATACGGATTCACCTTTGGTTTTGGGCATGCTGAATAATTCCTCCTAAGGCAACACCGCACAATGTCGTCTGCGGCGCTTTGCGGAAATTTTCCTCCCGCATTTCGTTGC
>CAZKGZ010000270.1:0-1936 GCA_964552365.1 uncultured Oscillospiraceae bacterium
CTCTCCCACTTCAAGGGTCACCCCATGGGCGGCTACGGCGGAGCGCTCAAGCAGCTCTCCATCGGCTGCGCCTCTACGGCCGGCAAGGTGTGGATCCACTCCGGCGGCACGACGACCGACCAGAGCAAGTTCTGGGACAGCCTCCCGCCGCAGGACACGTTCCTCGCGGGCATGGCGGACGCGGCGAGTGCCGTTGTGAAATACTTCAAGGGCAACATGGCGTTCGTGAACGTGATGAAGAACCTCTCCGTTGACTGCGACTGCTGCGCCGTGGCGAAGGATCCCTGCATGAAGGACATCGGCATTCTCGCCTCCCTCGACCCGGTCGCCGTGGATCAGGCGTGCATCGACCTCGTCTACGCCGCAACGGACGACCCCGGGCAGAAGACGTTCATCGAGCGCGTCGAGTCGCGCCACGGCATCCACACCATCGAGTGTGCCGCCGCCCTCGGCATCGGCTCCCGCGAGTACGAGCTCGTGGAACTTTGATTGGGTAATACATTAATATAATAGTATAAATTTCAACACGCGCCTTCGAGTTTGACAACTCAGAAGGCGCGTGTTATAGTATTCATTATGGAATGAATAATTCATTTTTATAGAGAAGCCTCCTCTTGCACAGGGGAAGGCTTTATTATCGGAGAAAGAGGGCGTTCACCTTTGGGTCGGTTTATGGTGAAGAATTTCGGGAAGAGCTGGATGTTTGATACGGTGGTGGAGATCGTCGGGTGCATTCTGGCGGGCATTGCGGTCAACAACTTTGCGCTGGCGGCGGAATTTCCGATGACGGGATTTTCGGGCCTTGCCCTGATACTCTACCGCCTGTTCGGCCTGCCCATCGGCTGGATGTCGCTCGTGATGAACATTCCGGTCGCGATCCTCTGCTACCGGCGGCTCGGGCGGCAGTTTTTCCTGCGCTCCATGCGCTGCATGGTCATCTCCTCGCTCGTCATGGACTACCTTGTGCCCCTCTTCCCCTCGTACACCGGCGACCGGCTCATCGCCGCAGTTTGCGCGGGCGTGCTCGGCGGCGTGGGCTACGCCATCATTTATCTGCGCAACTCTTCCACCGGCGGCACGGATTTCATCGTGCTCGCGCTCAAGTCGCGCTACCCGCACCTGTCGCTCGGCAAGTTCATCCTCGCCACCGACTGCTCCGTCGTTCTTCTCGGCGGCATCATTTTCCGCGACTTTGACGGCGTCATTTACGGCGCCATCATCGGCTTCTGCTTTGCCGTCATCTCCGACAAGATCATGTACGGCATCAACTCCGGCAAGCTTGCGCTCATCGTCACGAACCGCGCGAAGGATGTGGTCGAGTGCATCGACAAGATCAGCGGGCGCGGCGCCACCATTCTCGATGCCCGCGGCGGCTACCACAACGATCCGCGCGAGGTCGTGATGTGCGCCTGCTCCGACAAGGAGCTCATCTCCATCACCCGCGAAGTGAAGCTGTGCGACCCCGCCTCGTTCACCATAGTGCTCGAATCGAACGAAGTCCACGGCGAAGGCTTCCACATGGTAGAAGTCGCCCAGCCTGTGGAGCAGCAGGAAGCGGAACATTGATTATACGTTTATAAAAATCGCAGGAGGCTTCCGGAAAAGTCCTCCTGCGATTTTATTTTTTCGTGTCCGTCATGCGGAAGCTCAGGTCTATGAGGCTTTGGATCTCGGTTTCGGGCTGCGCTGCGTCGAGCAGGATGGAGAGCCATTGCTCCTTGTTCATGTGGTAGGCGGGGAAATAGCCGGGTTGGGTGCGCAGGGAGCCGCTCAGGACCGGGTCGCACTTCACATTGACGACATGGACGCTGCCCTCCCCCGGCAGGCCGAGCTTTTCGCGCCGCACCTCGAGGATCACCGCGTACCACTTCCCGCTCCCCCGATGCCGCAGCACCGCATTCCCATCCGACCACGGATAGTCCGCCTCCGTCCCGTA
>CAZKGZ010000271.1:0-1903 GCA_964552365.1 uncultured Oscillospiraceae bacterium
TTCGGAGAGGGTCTGCTTTGTTTTCGGCTTTATTGCTTTGCTCTCTTCCCCAGTTTGAGGAAGCAGACGATGGATGCGGTGAGCAGGGGGAGCATCGTTAGGAGGCCGGTGGGGTTGGGGCCCAGGAGACCGCTTGTGAGGTCGGTGCTGAAATAGACGGGCAGCTCGCCGATGACGTTTACGACGCCGTGGGCGACGGCGGCGTACATGCAGTTGCCGGTGCGGATCGTCACATACGAGAAGAGGACGCCGAGCACAATGCAGGTGAGGAGCATCATGGCCATGTTCGACCACGGCGCGCCGGGATTTTCCAAACTGTAATTGAAGCCGAAATAGATGAGCGGCCAGTGCGCCAGTCCCCATTCGATGCCGTTGATGAGGACGGCCTTCCGCTCGCCGTATTTCTCGACCTGGAAGCCGAGCAGCCAGCCGCGCCAGCCGATCTCCTCCCCGAGCTCCAGCAGCTGGATGGGGATCATCACCGCAGACACGGCAATGCACGCGAGCGCAATGAGGAGCGGAGAGTTGACCGCGATCACGGTGTCCGTTCCGAGGCGCATGCCGAGCTCGAAGACGCCGCTGTACTGCGCGGGGAATACGAGATAATAGAGCACCGCGCCGACCGCGATCAGTACGCCCGGAAGGAGCGCCGAGAGCAGCCAGTATTTCATGTCCTTCCACACGCGCAGCGAGAGGCGGTATTTGGCCCGCTCGCCGGTGATGCGCTTCGTGATCATCGCGGCGATGACCGGGATGAAGGTGAAGGCAATGCCCAGAAATTGATAGAATTTGCCCGAGCCGCTCACGGCCTCGAGCACCCCGGTGAGATAGCATACGCCGAGCACAAGTGCAAGATATATTGAGATCGCTTTGTTCGTTTTCGTTTTCATAGGTCGCTCCGTTTTTTGAACTTTTGTTATCGTATTTCCGAGCGCGCCAGAAAGCATTCGTCCGTGTGGGCGCTGATGACGCCGACGGCCTGCAGGTAGGCGTAGATGACGGTCGTCCCGACGAATTTCATGCCGCGTTTTTGGAGATCCTTGGATACGGCATCCGAGAGCGGCGAGGTCGTGCGGTCGTTTTCCCGGATGATCTTACCGTCCGTAAAATGCCAAAGGTAGCCGGCGAAGCTGCCGTACTCCCGACGGATATCGCGGAAGATGCGCGCATTGGTCACGGCGGCTTGTATTTTCAGGCGGTTGCGGATGATGCCGGGATCGTTTCGCAGCTCTTCGAGCCTGGCTTCATCGTAGGCGCAGATTTTTTCCAAATCAAAGCCGTCAAACGCTGCCCGGAACGCCTCGCGCTTATTGAGCACGCACTCCCACGAGAGCCCCGCCTGAAAGCACTCAAGAATGAGCATCTCGAAGAGCTTTTTATCATCGTGCACGGGGACGCCCCATTCCTCATCGTGATAGCGGATATACCGCTCGTTTTGAGGGTTCGCCCAGCGGCAGCGCACCTTCCCGTCCGGCCATTGGAGTTTCGGGATCTCCGCAGAGCGTTGTGCGGTGCTGTCTTTATTTTGCATCGGCATACATTTCGGAATATTGATCCGTGATCTCCGTGGGCAGTTCGAAGTGCTGGTAGTCCTTGCGGTCGGTCCAGTCGCCGCCCCACTCGAAGCCTTTTTCGGTGAAAAGCTTATAGCAGAGATCGTCTTTGTTTATCTTGTAATCGAACTCCTGCTCTCTGTCGAGATACGGCGCTCCCGTGGCGGGCTCTATCACTTCTTCCGTTGTGCCGTCCTCGTTGGTCACGATCTTATGGTAGGGATTGTACAGCGTATTGATGTCCACCGCCATGCCCAGTCCGTGCTTGGAAACTTTTGTTGTATGGGATATGAAGCGGAAGTTGAAGCAGGAGGAATTGTTGTCGCGCATCATCGTTTCGTCGTCCGCCA
>CAZKGZ010000272.1:0-1873 GCA_964552365.1 uncultured Oscillospiraceae bacterium
TATCGACGGCTCCGCTCTTTTTTTAATTGAGATCAGGCTTTCTTCTTCGAGACGATGTCGCCGATGAAGTAGCAGGCGAGGGCAACGACCATGTTGTTGATGGCGGCGATGCCCCAGCTGAAGCCGGAGATGATGTTGCCGCCGGTGAGGTTGCCGACGACGGCGCCTGCGGCGATGCCGATGATGGCGGCCCAGTTCACGGGCGCGGCCGGCTTCTCTTCGCCTTCGTACTTATCCTTGTGCAGGAAGTAGTCGGCAATGAGGATGACGCCGATGGCGGGGAGGGTGGCGTTGAGGATGGTGAGCCAGTTGCAGAAGTTGTTGTAGAGCCAGATGGCGAGGACGGTGCCGATGATGCCGGCGATGATGACGAGGGGCTTTTTGCGCTTGCCGGTGATGTTGGCAAGGCCGAGAGCGCCGGTGTAGAGGGCGTTGTCGTTCGTGGTCCAGATGTTGGCGCCGAGCACGAGGAAGGCGAAGATGCCGAGGTTCAGCTCGATCATGACCCAGAAGATGTCGTTGTTGTTGACATACGCGCCGGAGACGCCGCCGAAGCAGAACATCAGGGTGTTGCCGATGAAGAAGGCGATAACGGTCGTCCACACGGCGGACTTGTTGCCCTTGGCGAAGCGGGTGAAGTTCGGGGTGGCGGTGCCGCCGCTCACGAACGAGCCGATGACGAGGCCGATGCCGGCGAAGATGGTGAGGTCGCCGGAGGACTTGGCGAAGATGGACTCAAGGCCGCCGCCGAGGATGGTCGCCTTGACCATGGCGTAGGTGCCGAGCACGGCGATGAGAGGGACGGAGACATAGGAGACGATCTCCATGCCGCGGATGCCGAAGTAGGCGGAGGTGGTCATGCACACGCCGACGGCGAGCACGAGGATGTAGGGAAGCGCGGTGCTGTCGGGAGCGAGCACCTGTGCGGCGGGGATGGCGAACATGGCGGCGCCGACGCCGAACCAGCCGATCTGCGTGAGCGCGATGAGCGCGGAGGGAAGGTAGGAGCCCTTCACGCCGAAAGCGCGGCGGGAGAGCAGGTCGAAGGAAAGGCCGGTCTCGCAGCCGATGTAGCCGAGGGATCCGGTGTAGGCGGCGAGGATGATGCCGCCGAAGAGGATGGCGTACACAAAGCCCTTGAGATCCAGGCCCTGCGCGAGGCTGACGCCCGTCCACATGCTGGCGGAGAAGAACGTGAAGCCGAGCATGATGAAGAACATTGCCCAGAATCCCTTGCGGGCGGAGGCGGGGACGCGTTCGGCGGTGTAGTCCACGTCGACGGTCTGCGGTTTGGTCTGCGCTTGTTTCATAGTATATACTCCCTCTCTTGCCGCATTGCGCGGCATTAATTACATGAAAAAAGGTCCGTACCGAATTGCATAGGTACAGACCGACTGCGCAAAAAAACTATTCCGGTCTTATCGGCATCTCTGTACCGTCTTAAAGACATCCGATTTCTTGAGTAAGGTAGCACTCCGCCCCGGAAAAGTCAAGTACCGAAAAAAATTTTGTATGCATAGTGCGGAAATGCGCGCGCAGGAAAACGGCTCTTGACGAATCTCACATAGACAGGGTAATATAGAAAAGATAAATGATATTCGGAGGGGTCAACGATGGACAATCGACGCAGCAAGGAAAACTACTATCTCGACATTGCCGACGCGGCGCAGGAGCGCAGCACGTGCCTTCGGCGGCGGTTCGGCGCGATCATCGTGCGCGATGACGAGATCGTCGCCACCGGCTACAACGGCGCGCCGCGCGGACGGCGCAACTGCACCGACCTCAACTACTGCGCCCGCAAGGAGCTGAACGTCCCCGCCGGACAGCGCTACGAGCTCTGCCGCAGCGTCCACGCCGAGGCGAACGCCATCAT
>CAZKGZ010000273.1:0-1865 GCA_964552365.1 uncultured Oscillospiraceae bacterium
CTTCCTTGATTCGGCAAAAAATCTCTCGCAAATCGCTCTTGCCGAATTATGCGGTTCTGCCCTATATATTATAATCAAAAGACCGATCGTTGTCAATTGCCACCTCGCCGCAAAAAGCCTCCGCCTTGCCGGCAGGGACCGGCGGGGCGGAGGCTCTTTCATGCAGTGTTTTATTCGTACTGCTCCACGATCGCGTTGGCGCTGTCGCTGTCGGAGCAGACGACGGCGACAACATAGTTTCCGATCGTCTTGACGGCGGCGTTCTCGAGGCTCATCGCGGCGGCGGGGCCGTAGCTCTTGTAGGCTTCGATCTTATCCGCAATGAAGCTCTGCAGCGTGGAGAGCAGACGCTCCGCGGCGGCGGAATCGACCGCCTCGAAGATCACGATCTGCTCGGCGGTGGCCGCCGTGCCGCAGTAGACGAGTGCGCTCGTGTAGTCGGCGGTGTCCACACCGTAGTAGGCGGGAATGACGGCGGCATCGAGCCGGCTCAGACTGTCGGTGAAGGAAGCATTGGCGAGAAGATCATCGGCGAGAGCCTGCGGATCCATCGCCTTTTTGGAGCTGCCGCCGCAGCCGCACAGGGCGGATGCGAGGCAGAGAACGGCGAGCAGTACGGCAAGAGTTTTTTTCATGGGATTACCTCATTTCTTATTCGGTGAGAAGACCCTCGTCCACATAGTGGGTCTTCATGTAGTTGGCCCAGGCCACATACCCGGACTTTTCAAAGTGCTTTCCGTCTCCGGAGTAGGCGTAGTCGGCGGAGAGGTAGCCGGTATCGTCGAGCAGCATGGAGTAGATGTCGAGGTACCAGCAGTTTTCGTCAACGCAGAACTGCTTGAGCGCGGCATTGAAGGAATCGATGCGGTCCATGGTCTGCACTTCGTCGGGATCGGCGTCCACTTCCTGCGTCACGGGCGTGACGGAGATGATGTAGATGTTCGCCTCGGTCTGATACTCGCGGATGTACTCTACGAGCTTCTTGTAGCTCTGGATGAAGGAGTTCACATCCGTGCCGACCTCGTTGAGGCCGAACATCAGGTAGATGTCGGTGTAGTAGGTCGACTCGTTGAGCGTGAGCGGGGAGAGGTCGAGATTGCCGATAACATTGTTCACGACGGCACCGGTGCTGTAAATGTACCGGATGTTCGTCATGCCCGACCACATGAAGAAGCCCTCAACGAGCGAGTTGCCGATCATCACGGAGCGGTCAAAGTGGCTGTCAAACACGGCGCTCGTGCGCTCCGGGACAACGGCGCCCCAGTCGGCGGGAACGATGAGCGTACCCTTGCGCTGCGCCTTGGCGCCGGTCGGCGTGGGTGTCGGCTCGGCTGTCGGACGCGGCGACACGGCTGCCTCTTCTTCTTCGGTCGTCTCCGGCGTTTCCTCGGGCGCGGGCGTCGATGTCGGCTTCGGCGTCGCGGTGACGGGCGCGTAGCTCGGGAGTGTGTAGAGCGGCTTTTCGTTGCTCTTCTGCACGAGCTTCACAACGCAGAAAACGAGAAGAATGACCAGCACGAGAACGCCAAGGTACACGGCGGGATGGTAGCGGAGCTTGATGCGCGGTCTCCGGGGCGGCCTTCTTCCGTCCCTGCCGTTCGGTGTCTGCGGCGGTCTGCCGCCGCCTCCGCCGCCCGGTGTGGGCTGCGGCGCGGGACGCTGTGCGGCCGGACGCGCGGACGAGGTGCGCTGCGCCGGGCGGTGGATGGCACCGGAGCGGTAATAGTCGCCGTGCGGATGCTGCGCCGGTGTTTCGCGCTGCGGCACGGAACCGTAGAACGGGTCGGGCTGCTCATATTCCGGCACCTGCGCGGCGGGACGCTGCGTGCCTCCCGCGGCGTAGCTCTGCCGGGGATCGCGCGGCG
>CAZKGZ010000274.1:0-1854 GCA_964552365.1 uncultured Oscillospiraceae bacterium
AAAACAGGCGAGAATGCATTGCACTCTCGCCTGTTTCTTTTTATTTACTTTACTTGCCGCCGAAGAGGCCTTTTTTCTTGGGGAGGCCGGTGTCGCCGAGGGACTCTCCGAGTTTGCGGAGGAGGTCCTTCTGCTCGCCGGTCAGGTTCTTCGGGGTGACGACCTTCACGGTGACGAACTCGTCGCCGCGGCCGCCGCCGTGCAGGTACGGCACGCCCTTGCCGCGCAGACGGAATACCGTTCCGGACTGCGTGCCTTCGGGGACGGTGTACTTCACCTTGCCGTCGATGGTCGGCACTTCCACTTCCGCGCCGAGCGAGGACTGCACGATGGACACGGGCAGCTCATAGAGAATGGATGTTCCCTCGCGCTCGAACTGCGGATGGCGCCGCACGTTCACGGTCACGAGCAGATCGCCCGCGGGGCCGCCGTTGCGTCCGGCGTTGCCGAGGCCGCGCAGGGAGATGGTCTGTCCGTCGTCGATGCCGGCGGGGATGTCCACCTTGATCTTGCGCGCGCGGCGCACCATGCCCTTGCCTTTGCAGGTCGTGCACGGCTGATGGATGATCTTGCCGGTGCCGCCGCAGCGGGAGCAGGCGTCCTGCGTCTGCATCATGCCGAAAGCGGTGCGCACCGTGCGTACCGTGGTGCCGCGGCCTTTGCAGTCGGGGCAGATCTCCGGCGTGGTGCCCTCGGCGCAGCCGGTGCCCTTGCACTTGTCGCAGGTCTCCACTTTCATGACATCCAGCTCGGGCTTTGTGCCGAAGCAGGCTTCCTCGAAGCTGATCTGCACTTCCGCGCCGACATTGCTGCCGCGCGTGGGGGAATTCGGCGAGCGCGTCTGGCCGCCGAAGCCGCTGAAGCCTCCGCCGAAGCCGCCGCCGAAGAGATCGTTGATGATGTCGGCGAAACCGCCGAAGCCTTCGGCGCTCGACTGGAACCCGGACGGATCGAACGCGGCAAAGCCGTACTGGTCGTACTTCGCGCGCTTATCGGCGTCGGAGAGGACCTCATAGGCTTCGTTGACTTCCTTGAAGTTCTGCTCGCATTCCTTGTCGCCGGGGTGCAGGTCGGGGTGGTATTGCTTTGCCTTTTTGCGGTAAGCTTTTTTTATGTCATCGGCACTGGCGCTTTTGTCTACGCCGAGCACCTCGTAATAATCGCGTTTATCGGCCATATGTTTTTCCTCTTAACATGGAATATGGGCGGACAAGCGCCCGCCCTGTATTCCGTTGAATGGGGCGCGAAATAATCCTGAGATTATTTCTTGTCCTTGTCGTCGTCGACGACCTCGTAGTCGGCGTCATAGTAGGTCTGGCCGCCGTTGTTCTGCGCACCGGCGTTGGGGTCTGCACCCGGAGCCGCCTGGCCGCCCTGCGGGTTCGCCTGCTGATACATCTTCTCGCTGACCTTGTAGAACGCCTGGGTCAGCTCTTCGGTGGCCTTCTTGATGGCCTCGGTGTCGGTGCCGGAGAGGGCGCTCTTCAGTGCGGAGAGCTTCTGCTCGACTTCGCCCTTGTCGGACGCGGGGAGCTTGTCGCCCATCTCGGAGAGGGTCTTCTCGGTCTGGTAGACCATCTGGTCGCCGGCGTTGCGGACATCGACTTCTTCCTTGCGCTTCTTATCCTCGGCGGCAAACTGCTCGGCCTCTTTCACGGCCTTGTCGATGTCGTCCTTGGAGAGGTTGGAGGAAGCGGTGATGGTGATGTGCTGCTCCTTGCCGGTGCCGAGGTCCTTGGCGGAGACGTTCACGATGCCGTTGGCGTCGATATCAAAGGTGACCTCGATCTGCGGCACACCGCGGCGTGCCGGAGCGATGCCGTCCAGATGGAAGCGGCCGAGGCTCTTGTTGTA
>CAZKGZ010000275.1:0-1843 GCA_964552365.1 uncultured Oscillospiraceae bacterium
TTGAGCAGGGGGATCTTGCGGGCGATGGTGCAGGTCACTATGCCGGCGGCGTAGTCGAGGGCGGCGATGAGGAAGACGGCGGGCAGCGTCACGCCGAGGAGTTTGCCGCAGACGGCGAAGAGTACGACCTTAAAGAACGGGTCGAGCAGCATGCTCTGGTAGGAGAAGCCGGCGGCGAGCGTCGGGAGACGGCGGTTTTCCGGCAGGATGTCGGCGAGCGCGAGCAGCAAGATCATCAGCGCATACGAGGACACGAGCTTGCGCGCATAAGGGTCGACCGCCCAATCGAAAAGATACGCACACGCCGAAGCCGCCGTAACGAGAAGCGCGGCGCAGAGGATCAAAGCGCGGCGGCGCCGGAAAAGTTCCCGCAGCTTCGGATAATAAAAGCGCATCACGAGACCGGAGAGAAAGTACGGCAGATACTGCAGCGTATTCTTCATCTGAAACACGCGCGGCAGCGAGGGAAAGTGCAGCGCAGAGGAGAGAATGTTGTAAAGCACGGTGACCGCGAGCGCGATCATCGCCTTTTTCGGTGCGGCATCCGCGTTCTTTTCCCAGAAGAGCGGTGCGAGCAGGAACATGAGCATCATCGCATAGGCAAACCAGTAGACCTGCCCGACGATGAAGGCGTCGTAAAGCTGTCCCGCGAGGGTCGAGGCGTGGGCGAACTTGCCGGAGATGAGGTTGCTGTACACGAGCTTGAGGAAAGCGAAGAACCAGAACGGCACGAGGAGCCGCAGCACTTTTTTCTTATAGAACGCTCCGACCGGCTGCGCATGGCAGAGGAACCCCGCAATGACGAAAAAGAGCGGCACATGCACGAGATAGATCATATTCTCCAGAAGTCCCGCGCCTGTGCTCAGCTCGGCGCTCTCCGCATAATACGAAAGCCCGTGGCCGAGCACGACCAGGAAGGCCGCGAAGACCTTCAGATAGTTCAGATTCGATTTTGTCCGCGCGTCCAACTGCATATGCCGTCCTCGGTTTCCCGGGCAGTGCCGCACGATAGTGCGGCGCTGCTCTTTTTTTGACTGTACCTTACCACATTTCCCCGCACGCGGTCAAGAGCGGCGCAGCATATCAGCATACCCGAAACGAAAAAGCGGGGCTGTCCGAAGACAGCCCCGCCGGGGTTTGCGATGATCTGCGAATTATTCGTAGAGAGCTTTGAGCTTGAGGAGGTGAGCGTAGCGGGCCTTGGCGTTCTCTTCGTTCTTCTCGAAGAGCTCGGCAGCGCGCTCGGGGAAGGAGGTGGCGAGACGCGCGTAGCGGGCCTCGTTCTTCAGGAATTCCTGATAGCCGTCCTTCGGCTCCTTGCTGTCCAGCGTGAAGGGCTTCTCAGCCGCCGGGTTGTAGCGGAAGAGGTTCCAGTAGCCGCAGTCGACAGCCTTCTTCATCTCGGTCTGGCAGTTCGCCATGCCGCCCTTGATGGAGTGCATCTCGCAGGGGGCGTAGCCGATGATGAGGGACGGGCCGTGCCATGCTTCGGCTTCCTTGATGGCCTTGAGGGTCTGAGCCATGTTGGCGCCCATAGCGACCTGAGCGACGTAAACGTAGCCGTAGGTCATGGCGATCTCGGCGAGAGACTTGCTCTTGATCTCCTTGCCGGCTGCCGCAAACTGTGCGACCTGGCCGATGTTGGAGGCCTTGGAAGCCTGTCCGCCGGTGTTGGAGTAAACTTCGGTGTTGAAGACGAACACGTTCACATCTTCGCCGGAAGCCAGGACATGGTCGAGGCCGCCGAAGCCGATGTCGAACGCCCAGCCGTCGCCGCCGAAGATCCAGACGGACTTCTTGGCGAGGTAATTCTTGCCCTCGAGCACCTTGCGGGCGAGCTTGC
>CAZKGZ010000276.1:0-1834 GCA_964552365.1 uncultured Oscillospiraceae bacterium
TTGGCGATGTGGCCGCAGCGGCCGATGTTGTTCGGGTGCAGGATGTAGAGCCCGACGACCTTGCCGGTCTCGTCCTCGGCGATGCCGGTGTAGGTCTGGCTTTCAAAGAACGCCGCGCCGGTCTCGGCGCTGAGCAGCTCCTCCTGCGGGAACGCGATGCCGTCCTCGACGACCTCGTTCCAGATAGCTGCCGCCGCTTCGGCGTCGGCATGGGTATAGGCTCTTACGGTGATATGCATGGTACTCTCTCCTTATGCGGAACGCTCGCCCGAGGTGAGCTTTTTGAATTGCGAGAAGAACATGGCGGCCGTGGTGCACACGGCGATGGTGTCGGCGACGGGCTCGGCGAGGAACACGGCAAACGCCTGATTCTCGAAGATCCCGAGCCGCGGCAGGATGAGGATGAGCGGAATGAGCAGAATGACCTTGCGCAGCAGCGCGAGGAAAATGGCGGACTTGGCCTGGCCGAGCGACACGAAGCTTTGCTGGCAGGCGACCTGAATGCCGAATATGCCGCTGCCCGCCATGTAGATGCGCAGCGCCCATGCCGTATATTCCGTGAGCTCCTCGTCCGAGGTGAAGATGCCGGCGATGAGGTGCGGCGCGAATTCCGCCAAAGCCCATACCGCCATGGAACCGATCAGGCAGCTGACGAACGCGATGCGGAACGTTTTGCGCACGCGCTCGCCGTTGCCCGCGCCGTAGTTGTAGCTCATGATCGGCTGCGCACCCTGCGTGAGACCGTGGACGATGAGCAGGGAAAAGCTCAGCGTGCTCGAGAGGATGGTCACCGCGCCGACGGCCGTGTCGCCGCCGTAGCGCAGGAGCGAAACATTGTAGCACACCGACACGAAGTTCTCCGTGATCTGCATGATGAAGGGCGAGAGCCCGAGCAGGAGGCACGGCACAAGGAGCTTCGGCACGATGCGCAGATTTTGCACGCGCAGCCGGAGCGTGGCTTTCTCGGACATGAGGAAGCGCACGACCCATACGCTCGAGACGGCCTGCGAAATGATGGTGGCCAGAGCCGCGCCGCGAACGCCCATGCCGAACGCGAACATAAAGATGGGGTCGAGGATGATATTCAGCACCGCGCCGATGGTGACCGTGAGCATGCTCGTGCCGGAGAAGCCCTGCGCCGTGATGAATGCGTTGAGGCCGAGCGAGAGCTGCACGAACACCGTGCCGAGGCTGTAGATGGACATATACTCGAGCGCGTACGGAAGGGTCGCGTCGCTTGCGCCGAAGAGCCGGAGGATCGGCTCGGCAAAGAGCTGCATAATGACCGTGAGCACGGCGGAAATGAGCACGAGCGTGAGAGCGCACGTGCCGAGGATGCGCTCGGCGTCCTCGTGGTTGTCCTGCCCCATGAGCATGGAAACGCGCGGCGCACCGCCGGCGCTCACGAGGGCGGCAAAGGCCGAGATGATGAGTATGGCGGGCATCGTAACGCCGACGCCGGTCAGAGCCGCCGCCCCGGTCTCCGGGATGTGCCCGATGTACACGCGGTCGACGATGTTGTAGAGAACATTGATGACCTGCGCCGCGACTGCCGGCGCCGCCAGTTTGAAGAAGAGCTTCCCGATCGGTGCGGAAGCCAGTGCCTGTTCGTTGTGTTTTTTCATATCATAGTCTTCCTTTCCCGGCCGCACCGCACAATATCGCCCATATGGAATTATGCGGCGCTGCCCAAAGACCCTCCGCTGCGATTTTTTACCCACACCCGCCGATTATACCACGCCCTTCCCCGAATGAAAAGACGGCAATTGCATTGCAATGTCAAACCAACGTGTAATTTTATTGCAAATCGGGCCGTATTGCGGTATAGTGTAAA
>CAZKGZ010000277.1:0-1827 GCA_964552365.1 uncultured Oscillospiraceae bacterium
GAGCACGGCCGAGGAGATCAAAAAGAGCATCGGCTGCGTCACGCAGCGCCCCGAGATCGGCTACGAAGAGATCAAGGGCCGCTGCCTCATGACCCACCTGCCGCGCTCCGTCACGGTGAACTCCGACGAGATGGTCGAGGCACTCGCCGAGCCCGCCGAGCTCATTCTCGATGCGGTGCGCAAGGTACTCGAGCGCGCGGAACCGGCGCTGGTGGCGGATGTCTCCGAAAACGGCATCGTCATGTCCGGCGGCGGCAGCCTGCTCTACGGCATCGACACCTTCCTCTCCGAGCGCACCGGCGTTCCGGTGCATGTGGCGGACGACGCCCTCTCCTGCACCGCCTTCGGCGCGGGCCGCATGCTCAGCCGTCTTGACTCCATGGAGGAGGGCATGCAGAACTTTGCCCGCCAGCGCGAGCTTCTCAAGGCCGAAAAGTAATTCATTCCATAGAAATATAAAAGGAGTACCGCCATGTACGAAAACCATATTGCCGACATTTCTCTCGCTCCCGAAGGGGAAAAGAAGATCCGCTGGGTGGCGGGGCACATGCCGGTGCTCGCCGCCATTGCGGAAGATTTCAAAAAGACGCGCCCCTTTGAGGGCCTTCGCGTGACGCTCTCGGTGCATCTCGAGGCGAAAACGGCGTGGCTGTGCCGCGTCATGGAAATGGGCGGCGCGGAAATGCACGTCACGGGCAGCAACCCGCTCTCCACGCAGGATGATGTGGCCGCAGCGCTCGCCGCGGGCGGCATGCATGTGTGCGCCGTGCACGGTGCGTCTCCCGAGGAATACCAGAGCTGCATCGACGCCGTCATAGAGACCGCCCCGAACATCATCATCGATGACGGCGGCGATCTCGTACACACCATCCACACAAGATACCCCGAGCTCATGGCGCAGGTCATCGGCGGCTGCGAGGAGACGACCACGGGCATTATCCGTCTGCAGGCCATGGACCGCGCCGGGGAGCTGCGCTTCCCGATGATGCTCGTCAACGATGCCGACTGCAAGCACCTCTTCGATAACCGCTACGGCACCGGCCAGAGCGTCTGGGACGGCATCATGCGCACAACGAACCTCGTCGTCGCGGGCAAGGAAGTCGTGGTCTGCGGCTACGGCTGGTGCGGCAAGGGCGTTGCGATGCGTGCCCACGGTCTCGGTGCGCGCGTCATCGTCACCGAAGTCGACCCGGTGCGCGCCATCGAAGCGCATATGGACGGCTTCACCGTTCTCTCGATGGACGAGGCAGCGAAGCGCGGCGATGTGTTCGTCACCGTGACGGGCTGCGACAATGTCATTTCCCCGCGCCACTTCGCGCTCATGAAGGACGGCGCCATTCTCTCCAACGCCGGCCACTTCGATGTGGAGGTCAACGTGGCGGCGCTGCGCGAGATGGCCGTCGAGCGCTATGAGGCGCGGCACAACATCGAAGGCTTCGTGATGCCGGACGGCCGCACGCTCTTCGTGCTCGCCGAGGGACGGCTCGTGAACCTCGCCTCCGGCGACGGCCACCCGGCGGAGATCATGGACATGAGCTTTGCCGTGCAGGCCATGAGCGCCAAGTACCTCGCCGACCACCGCACCGAGCTCCGCCCCGGCGTCATCCGCGTCCCCCACGAGATCGACGACGCCATAGCCCGCAAAAAACTCGAGACCCTCGGCATCACCATAGACACCCTGACCGAAGAACAAAAAGCCTATCTCAATAAGGGCATATAAACCCAAGCGCCCCGCCGAAAGCGGGGCGTCAGCATTACGGAAAAGAAAGGGAAGAAATAACTATGGCAAAGCTTATAGCGTTTTATTCGAGAGCCGATGAGAATTAT
>CAZKGZ010000278.1:0-1820 GCA_964552365.1 uncultured Oscillospiraceae bacterium
CTTGTCCTTGAACTGCGTCATGCGGGAGAGCTCGCCGAACATGGTGTAGCAGTCGAGCACCCAGCCGAGCTGCGCGTGCGCGGGCACATGGCTCTGGATGAAGAGCGTGTTCTTCTGCGGGTCGAGGCCGCAGGCGATGTACTGCGCGAGCTGGGACATGGCGCGCTTGCGAAGGAGCGCCGGCTCCTGCCGCACGGTGATGGCGTGCATGTCGACGATGCAGTAGTAGCAGTTATAGTCGTCGGAGAGCGCCACCCAGTTTTTGATCGCCCCCATATACGATCCGAGCGTCAGGTCGCCGGAGGGCTGAATGCCGGAGAAAATGATCGGTTTGCGGGCAGCTTCTTCCATGATGGTATCTTCTTTCGTAATAAAATTTTGTCCCCGCGGCGGAAAAGTCTTGTCACGGGCGCACATTCATTGTATTATATCACGCGGTTGGGTGCTTGACAATACGGGCATCTTACAATAATATGGGAAAAAGAATCAAAGCCCAATGGGAGGTTTATCTAAATGGACAATACATGGTTTGACGAGATGGAAGCGCGCATCCCGAAGGGCGAGGTGCGTACCCGCTTCGCGCCGAGCCCCACCGGTTATATGCACGTCGGCAACCTTCGCACCGCGCTGTACACCTGGTGCATCGCCCGCCACGCAAACGGCAAGTTCCTGCTCCGCATCGAGGACACCGACCAGTCCCGCCAGGTAGAGGGCGCGACCGAGGTCATCTACAAGACGCTCCGCGACTGCGGTCTCGACCACGACGAAGGCCCGGATGTCGGCGGCCCCGTCGGCCCGTACATCCAGACCCAGCGCCGCAGCACCTATCTCCCCTACGCCAAGCGTCTGGTGGAGCGCGGCCATGCGTATTACTGCTTCTGCGAGAAGTGCGAGTCCGAAGAGGATTCCGGCAACTTCACCCGCGCGGACGATCCCTGCCGCGAGCTGAGCGCCGAAGAGGTGCAGCGCCGCCTCGATGCCGGTGAGCCGTGGGTCATCCGTCAGAAGATCCCCCACGAGGGCGAGACCACGTTCCACGATGAGATCTTCGGCGACATCACCGCGCCGAACGCCGATCTGGACGACCAGGTGCTCATCAAGCGCGACGGTCTGCCGACCTACAACTTTGCCAACGTCATCGACGACCACCTCATGGGCATCACCCATGTCGTGCGCGGCAGCGAGTATCTCTCGAGCGCGCCGAAGTACAACCTGCTCTACGAAGGCCTCGGCTGGGAGATCCCGAAGTATGTCCACTGCTCGCCGGTCATGCGCGATGCACACAACAAGATGTCCAAGCGCCACGGCGATCCCTCGTACGAGGATCTCGTCGCGCAGGGCTTCCTCACGGAGGCGATCGTGAACTATGTCGCTCTCCTCGGCTGGGCGCCGGGCGGCGAGCGCGAGATCTACTCCATCCGCGAGCTGGCCGAGGCATTCGATATGTCCCGCATTTCCAAGTCCCCCGCGATCTTCGACATCGAGAAGCTCACCTACTTCAACAGCGAGTACATCAAGGCCATGGAGCCTGCCGCATTTGCGAAGGCCGCAGAGCCCTGGATCCGCAAGGCGGTGACGAACGAGAAGTACGACGCCGCACTCATCGCCGCGCTCCTGCAGCAGCGCACCGAGAAGCTCTCCGACATTCCCGAGAAGCTCGGCTTCTTCGATACGCTCCCCGAGTACGACACCGCGCTCTACATCCACAAGAAATCGAAGTGCGATGAGACCGTCGCGCTCGATATGCTTCAAAAGATGCGTCCGCGCCTCGCCGCCATCGAGGACTGGACGGATACCGCCATTCACGACTGCCTCATCGG
>CAZKGZ010000279.1:0-1815 GCA_964552365.1 uncultured Oscillospiraceae bacterium
CTGTGCGCCGACGTTCTGGCTCACGGCGGTGGTGGCCGCCTGCATGACGGCGTCCTGCGGGCAGTAGAGCAGGCTTTCCACGCTCACGCACGCGCTGTTGCCGGCGATGACCGCTGCGCCGAAGGAGTTGACGGACGACTGGATGATGAAGTTGGACACGGAGAAGAGCGAGCCCTGAATGCCCGCCGGGATGCCGATGCGCATCATCTGACGGAAGATATGGCCGGAGAACTTCAGCTTGCGGATCTCCATATCCTGCGTGGTGATGAGGCAGCGGATGGTAAGGAACGCCGAAACGCACTGGCTGATGACGGTCGCGATGGCGACGCCCGCCACATCGATGCCGACGACGATGACGAAGAAGAGGTTGAGGAACACGTTGAGCACGCCCGCGATCGTAAGATAGATGAGCGGCTGGCGCGTGTTGCCGAGCGCACGGAGCGCCGCGGCGGAGAAGTTATAAAGTGCCATGGCGGGCAGGCCGCAGAAATAGATGCGCAGGTACACCGCCGCGAGCGGGAGCACCTCTTCGGGGCTGCCGACCAGACGCAGGAGCGGCATGGTGAGCAGGAGGCCGACAATGCCGGTGATGATGCCGCCGATGAAGCCGGTGATGAGCGTGGTCGACACGGTGCTGCGCAGCCGTTCGGCGCGGCCCGCGCCGTAGTAGCGGGAGCAGAGCACGCCGCCGCCGGTCGCAAGACCGAGCAGGACGTTGACGATCAGGTTGATCATCGCGCCGTTCGAGCCGACCGCCGCCATGGCGTAGGGCCGACCGAAGCGCCCGACCACGATAAGGTCGGCCGCGTTGAACGCGATCTGCAGCATGGAGGAGAGCATCAGCGGCAGAACAAACTGCAGCAGCTCCGGGAGCAGCGCTCCCTTTGTCATATTGATCTCATATTTTTTATGCATTACTTCCACCTCACAACGAACAGAAAAGCCTTCCCCCGCACAGAGGAAGCCTTTCGGAATGACAAAATAACAGAAAACAAGACACGGAAGATCCCGCAGAATTATCCCGTGTCCGCATATACTATTCTTTATTTATGAAAAATGCAAGTACTTGTCGAAAAATATCCGAAATAAACGGAAAGCGGCGGTTTTGCACCGCCGCTTTCTATCACTTTTGCTGCTCTGTTATCAGAAATCCGCATTGCCGACCGTGCGGGGATGGAGCTCCACGTCGCGGATGTTGGAAATGCCGGTGAGGTACATCACTATGCGCTCGAAGCCGAGGCCGAAGCCGGCGTGACGGCAGGAGCCGTAGCGGCGCAGGTCGAGATACCACCAGTAGTCCTCTTCCTTGAGTCCGAGCTCTTTCATGCGCGCGGTGAGCAGGTCGAGACGCTCCTCGCGCTGCGAGCCGCCGATGATCTCGCCGATGCCCGGCACGAGGCAGTCCGCCGCCGCGACGGTCTTGCCGTCGTCGTTGAGGCGCATGTAGAAGGCCTTGATCTCCTTCGGGTAGTCGGTGACGAACACGGGCTTCTTGAAGATCTCTTCGGTGAGATAGCGCTCGTGCTCGGTCTGCAGGTCGATGCCCCATTCCACGGGGTAGTCAAACTGCTTGCCGGACTTTTTGAGGAGCTCGACGGCCTCGGTGTAGGTCACGCGGCCGAACGCGCTGTCGCGCACATGCTCGAGGCGCGCGCGCAGTCCCTTGTCCACAAAGCTGTTGAAGAAGTCGATCTCCTGGCCGCAGCGCTCGAGCACGGTGGAGATGATGAACTTGACCATCTCTTCCATCACGACGAGGTCGCCGTCCAGATCGCAGAAGGCCATTTCCGGCTCGATCATCCAGAACTCGGCGGC
>CAZKGZ010000280.1:0-1805 GCA_964552365.1 uncultured Oscillospiraceae bacterium
TTTCGCAGAGTTCGCCATCTGCGCAAAAATAACATAAGGGGAGAGCTTTTCGGGCTCTCCCCTCTTTTTTGTTGTCTTTTTTACTTTTTGAGAATGCCCATCAGGCCGCGTTTGAGGATCTGGCCGCCGGCGGAGATGAGCTGGGTTTCGATCTTGGAGCGGATGCGGTCGGCTTTTTTCTTTTCCTCGGCTTCCTTCTTCTCCTTTTCGCGCTCGGCTTTCTTCTGCGCGGCTTCCTCGGCCTTTTCGGCTTTGCGGCGGGCCTCGTCTTCGAGCTTCTGCGCACGGCGGCGCTCCTCGTCCTCCAGCTTCTGGGCGCGGCGGCGCTCTTCATCTTCGAGCTTCTCCTTGCGCTTGGCTTCTGCGGCCGCTTCTTTTTCGCGCTGCTTTGCGGCGGCGGCTTCCTCTTTCTCGCGCTGTTTGGCTTCCTCGGCGGCGCGCTTCTCCTCGGCGATGCGGTCGGCCTCGGCCTGCGCGGCTTCCTCCGCGGCGGCGGCTTCGTCCGCGAGCATCTCGTAGGCGGAGACGTTGTCCACGGCCTCGTCGTACTTCTCCATGCCGTCGCGCAGCATGGTCTTCATGCGCACCATCTGCTCGGGCGCGCCCATGAGGCTCTGCGGGCAGACGATCTTCGTGCGCTGCACCATGGCGGGGATGCCGTCCTCGCCGAGGAACGATGTGAGCGCCTCACCGACGCCGAGCTCCATGATGGCGTCCTCGGCGTTGAACGCGGGATTCTCGCGGAACGCCTGCGCCGCCACGCGCACGGCCTTGAGCTCCGCCGGGGTGTAGGCGCGCAGCGCGTGCTGGACGCGGTTGGAGAGCTGCGCGAGCACGCTGTCCGGAATGTCCGCGGGGCTCTGCGTCACGAAGAACACGCCGATGCCGCGCGAGCGGATGAGCTTTACGGTCTGCTCGATCTTCTGCACGAGCACGGTGGGCGCGTCGCGGAAGAGCATGTGCGCCTCATCAAAGAAGAACACGAGCTTCGGCTTCTCCCGGTCGCCGATCTCGGGCAGCGTCTCGAAGAGCTCGGAGAGCATCCACAAAAGGAAGCTCGCATAGAGCGTCGGGTTCTGCACAAGGCGGATGCAGTCGAGCACGTTGATCATGCCGCGGCCGTCGTCGGCGGTGCGGATCCAGTCGTGGATGTCAAGCGCCGGCTCGCCGAAGAAGAGGTCGCCGCCGCCTTCCTCCAGCGGGATCAGCGCGCGCAGGATCGCCGCGACGGACTGCGTGGTGATGTTGCCGTAGGTCATGCGGTACTCCTCGCGGTGCTCGTTCGCATAGTTGAGCAGGGCGCGGAGGTCCTTGAGGTCGATGAGCAGCAGCCCGCGGTCGTCCGCGATGCGGAAGACGATATTCAGGATGCCCTCCTGCGCCGGGGTGAGGCCGAGAATGCGCGAGAGCAGGTCGGGCCCCATATCGCTCACGGTGGCGCGCACGGCGTGGCCGCCGGTCTGGTAGATGTCCCAGAAGGTGGTGGGGTAGCCCTTGAAGGAGAACGTGTCGGTGAGGCCGAACTTCTCAATGCGCTCGCGCATATCGTCGCTCTCCGCGCCGGGGGCGCAGATGCCCGCCACGTCGCCCTTTACGTCGCACAGGAACACGGGCACGCCCGCGTCGGAAAACGACTCCGCCATGACCTTCATCGAGATGGTTTTGCCCGTGCCGCTCGCGCCGGCGATGAGACCGTGCCGGTTGCACATCGAAAGAGGAAGCTCCACCCGCTCCTCGCCGGAGAGCCCCATATAGATCCTGCCGTTCTGGTACATAGTCGCGCCAACCTCCGTAACTTTATTTTA
>CAZKGZ010000281.1:0-1805 GCA_964552365.1 uncultured Oscillospiraceae bacterium
GCGGCGGTGAAGCCGTGGTTGGACATGATGCATGCGTCATGCGTGCGCAGGGTCCCGGCGACGCTTTCGGCGAGCTTTTCCGAGCCGCTCACGCCGTAGGGGGCGCAGGGAATGTCGAGCCCGGCGGTGTGAAGCGGGGCGCGGCAGGCGGCGAACACCTGCAGCGAGGCAGAGTGCGTGTGGATGACGGCGCCTATATCGGGGCGGGCGGCGTAAATGAGCCGATGCATTTTCCGCTCGCTCGACGGATGCGTGCCCTCCGGGAAGCTGCCGTCCGATATGCGCACCTCAACGACATCTTCGGGGCGGATGCGGTCGTAGTCCACGCCCGAGGGCGTGATGAGGAAGCGATCCGCGTCGAGCCGCACGGACACATTGCCCCAGGTCGCCTGAATGAGCCGGTGCTCGACGAGCTTTTTCCCGTAGGCGATGACTTCCTCGCGGAGCGCGCGGTCGGGGACATCCGCTGCCGCTTCGGTCGGAGCCGGGCCTTTTGCGGCTTCCAGCGAGGGGCGGGAATATTTCTTCGTATAAATGCCGTGCTCGAGTACGCACAGCGTCTCGGGGAGAAGACGGAGCCGGCGCAGGTGCGACGAGAGGATCACCTCCGCGCACATCTTTTCGAGGAGAATGCAGGCGGCGATGAGCTCATTCTCATGCCGTCCGGTCACGACGAACCCGCGATCAGGGAGGATGACCGCCGCATCGCCGCGGCGCGGGCGGGCCGAGCAGCGGACGAAGGGGCCGAACATCATGGCGGCATCGTCGGTGGCGGCGCGGAGCGTATGCGGTGCGCGGGCGAACTCACGCGAGTATGTGCCCGCCGTAAAGACGGCGAGAGGCGCGGTGACCGCCGTGAATAGTCCCGTGCGGGCGGTGCTGCCGTCGGAAGAGAATACCTCGCGCTTTGAGCCGTCGGTGAGCATCACGAGCGAATCGTCGTTCCAGAGTCCGAGCTCCGTGAGCCGCGAGCGGATCGATTCAAATGTTTTATTTGCCATGGAAGCCATGCCTTTCCGTATAAGATGCACAAAACAAACGGCATGCAGTCCATCCGTTTCGTGCCGAATATATTATCACCCGAACGCGGAAAATTGTCAAGGCGGCGGCGAAAAAGTCGCCTCCCGGACGGGAGAAAATACAGAATATGCCCGAATCGCGACGATTCATGCAAAAAAGCCCGCAAGGGGCGGAGCGTGTGTTATCTTTTGATCATGTAAAATCATGGGCGGATCAGCCCGATCGGACGCTGACGAGGAGATGATGCGCGTGTCGACGAAAGAAAATGTGTGGACAAAGTTTCGCGATGCACACCCGAAAATTGCGGAGTGGGTACGCGAGGGCGGGCTGTTCGTGATCGTGAGCAACCTCATTACGTTCTTCAAATACCTGCTGTTGACATTTCTTCCCGCGGCGTTCGCCTATATGGGAAGCCGGGATTTCGGGTTTCCCGGCATTGATCTGGAGCTGTTCGGCATTCAATTCAAATGGTACATCATCGGCTACGGTGCAGATCAGGGCGGCATCGCCTATTTCACGGCGTATCTGATCGCCATGGCCGTCGGCGAGGTCATCAACTTTTTCATTCAGCGCCGCTGGGTGTTCCGCAGCCACGGAAAGATCCTCTATCAGGGCATGTGGTACCTGATCGCGTTCTGCATTGTCACGTGCGTGGTGAACTCCGTGAACTGCATCTGGACGGCGGTGGCCGGGCACTTTGTCGCGCCGTGGCTCTACAACATCGGAACGACCTTCCTCAACGGCGGCGTCAGCATGGTCGTGTTCTTCTTCGTAAACAAAATCGT
>CAZKGZ010000282.1:0-1791 GCA_964552365.1 uncultured Oscillospiraceae bacterium
TCCATGCCGTACTGCCCTTTCATCAGCGTGGATACCGAGAGAACGGCGTGCTCGTTGTGGAGAATGGCGGCGCAGATGCGCGCCGTGCAGTTGGCGATGGCGTACTCCGTGCACTGCTTTCCCGCATATGTCACATAGCCGCCCTTTCTTGCGAGCTCCTCGACCGAAGCCCGGTCGAATCCGAACCGCTCGGGATCCTCCTTTGCCAGACTGACGATCCGCACGCCCGCGATCGTCGCGGCGTTCCATGCGGCGATTTGTGAAAAACCGTGCTCGCCGATCATATAGGCATCGATGGACTTCGGACTGATGTTCGTGACCTTGGAGATCTCCGAGCACAGCCGCGCCGAATCCAGACTGCAGCCCGTGCCGATGATCTTGGAAGGATCGTACCCGGTCATGCGCCAGATCTCCGTGCATATCACATCGCAGGGATTCGCCGCCGAAACGATAATGCCGTCAAAGCCCGCCGAGACGATGCGGCTGGCAAAAGTCTGCGCAGATTTCGACGTATCGAAAAGCTCACCGTCGCGGTTCGAGGCACTGCCCGCCACATGACCCGCGCAGTTTACGATGATGTCGCACCCGGCCAGCCCCTCATATTCTTCGCCGCAGTTGATGATGCGCGTGTTGTACGGCACAAAGCACATGGAATCCTGCAGATCCTGCACCTCGGCCAGAACCTTTTTGTCGTTCCGCCCGCAGAAGTAAAGCTCATCGGCGATCCCCTGCGTGAGCAAGCTGTTCGCCACATGCGCCCCCACATGCCCCAGCCCGATGATCCCGATCTTCCGTTCCGAATACACCGTTCATTCCTCCTTGCATAGAAGTTCTGTTTTCGAGTGAAATAATACAACGTTTGCCATGGGAATTCAATTCTTTTCTTGCAAAAACGCCCGGCAAATGATACTATCCGAGATAAGAAGCACAAGGAGGAAACCTTATGTTCATCGAGAATGATTATCCGATTCTGGAATTCGATACGGCGGCTGATGGAATTATCCGACCGTCGGCGCTGCATGATGTGGATCTCCGCGCAGATAAGATGGTCATAACGTTTTTTCCGGAAGTTGTTGAAATGCTCCTGGAGGAGGGAAAAATTGCCCTGCGCACCGTGATATCGGGAGAAAACCCTATTCGGGTATACGCCTTTACGGACGAGCCGGATGTGCTCCTGATCCTCGGTTTCGTCGGCTGCCCCGCCTGCGCCGGTAATCTCGATTTTTTCAACGCGAAGGGCATTCAAAAGGTGATGTTCTGCGGCGGCGGGGGAGTGCTCGATAAAAACATCGATGTCGGCCGGATTCTCGTTGTGGACAGCGCCATTCGCGACGAAGGCTTTTCCTATCACTATCTGAAACCATCGCGCTATGTTTTCGCGGACAAAAAAGTCGTTCAAACGATCACTCAGTACCTTTCCGAGCGCGGCATCCCGTATATCACCGGCCGAACGTGGACTACGGACGCTCTGTTCCGCGAAACGCCCGAGCGCATTGCTCACCGTCGGGAGGAGGGAGCAAAAATCGTGGAAATGGAACAAGCCGGCTGCCTTGCCGTGGCACAGTGCCGCGGCTTCGCCTACGGTGCCGTTATCTACGCCGGCGACGATGTCTCCCAATCCGAATGGGCCAACCGCAGCTGGCGCACCCACCGCAGCATCCGCTATGATCTGGTGATGCTCTGCAAGAAACTTGTCAACCTGATCTGACAGAACAGAATAAACAGCCGCAAGCGGATCGAACCGTTTGCGGCTGCTGTTTTGTTAAAATATCAGGTATGCTTCTTCAGATA
>CAZKGZ010000283.1:0-1788 GCA_964552365.1 uncultured Oscillospiraceae bacterium
TCCACCGAGTCGGTCTTCCAGATGAATTTTACGCTGGTCTCTACGCCGTCGGGGGCGCCGGAGTAGCTTTCTTCTTCATCGGCGTAGTTCTGCACGGCCTGCAGACGGTGGAATACGGTCTCGAGGTTGCCCTGCACGAGCTCGGCGATCCTGGCGATGCCTTCGCTGTCGAGCTGCGCCATGCCGTCCTTGAGCTCGATGCTGCTCTCGTAGAGCTGCTTCACCGCGCTGTCGGCTTCGCTCATGCCTTCACTCAGCGTGCCGGTGCCTTCGCTCAGGGAGGAGGCGCCGTCCTGCAGCGTGTCGACCGCTTCGATCAGCGTGCCGCTCTGCTCGTTGAGCTCTTTGAGGCCGGAGATGATGGCGCCGAGGTTTTCGTCGCTCGTCATGGTGTTCACAGCGCCCATGAGTTGGCGTGCCGCTGCGGCGAGCGTATCCGCGCCCGTCTTGACGGCGGCCGACGCTTCATAGAGGCCGTAGGTCTCCGAAGAGGTCTGATCGCCGCTCTTCGCGCCGACGGCGATCTGCTGCGCCGCGGCGGAAATGGTGGCCGCACCCTTCTGGATGCTCTCGAGTGCCGAGTACGCGCTCGTGAAGTCGAGGGAAGCATTGAGCTTGCTCTTCACGCCCGTGACATACTGCTCGCTGCCGCCGATGGCACCGATGGCACCGGAAATGGCCTGCTGCTGTTCTTCCGTGAGATTCGATCCGGTCTCGAGCACACTGCTGAGCAGACCGGAGGCCTGTTCGCTGTAGGCGTTGGCCTGGTCGAGGGCATCGCCGGCCTCCTTGAGGCTTTGGCCGAGCTGCTCTTCGGCGGATTTGAGACCCGCTTCCACCGCGCCCGCGGCTTCGTAGATGCCGTAGTTCTCGGCGCTCTCCGTGCTGCCGCTCATGGCACCCGCGGCGATCTGCTGTGCCGCGCCGGAGATGGTCTCCGCGCCCGTCATCATGCTGTCGGCCGCCGCGGAAATGGAATCCGCGCCGGAGGCGATGGCGGCAAGCGCTTCATATACGCCGTACTTCGAGGAATCGGTGCCGGTGTAGCCGCTCTTGAGCGCGCTGCTCAGAGCCTGCGTACCGGCGAGGAGACGCGCCGTTCCTTCCGGAAGGTCGGTCACGGCGGACTGCAGCTTGGTGAGGCCGTCGCTCAGGGCGTTCATGTACGAGTTCACATCGGCCGCGCCGTTCGTGAGCGTTTCGGAAGCGTCGCTGAGCTGTCCCATGTAGTCGCTGAATTCTTTCGTGCCGTCCACGAGCTTCGTGGCACCCTCGGTGAGCTCGCCGATCTTGTCCTCAAGGTCGTCCAGATCGGTGATGTCATCGAAGCCGAGCTGGCCGAGCGCATCGTCCGTGGCAAGCGTGAGTGTTGTGAGAAGCTCGAAGTCCGTCACATCGGCCTCGACCGTCACTTCTTCGGGAATGACGATCGTGCCGTCCGCGAGATCCGTAAGGCCGAGGCTCTCGCTCAGGCCCGGCATCGCGATGCCCACCGCCACGGTGCGGTCGCCGTCGTTGACGGTCTTGCCGTTCGTCACGGTCACGTTGCTCGCCTTGTCGTTGTCGAGCAGCAGGCCGGACACCATAACGTAGGGCTGATAAATGGTGCATTTCTCACCGTCCACGGTCGTCTCGCGGCCGGTGTTGTTCGTGTAGCGGAAGGTGATGGCGAGGTGGCCGGAAGCTCCCGCAAGCTCATCGGCCGAAACGGTCTTCCCGTCGAGCACATACTCGATGCTCACATCGACCGGCAGATCCTTGTCGGTGCTGCCCTGATAGTAGATGTCG
>CAZKGZ010000284.1:0-1748 GCA_964552365.1 uncultured Oscillospiraceae bacterium
TTGACGCATCCCCGGGGGCGTGATAAGATAGGGTCATCGAACGGATACTCCGAAAAAAGAATCGAAGATAAAGGAAGAACTGCCATGATCGTAAAATTCAAAAAGCTCAGAGAAGGGGCCGTGCTGCCTACGAAGGGGACGGCGCTGGCGGCGGGCGTGGATCTTTATGCGCTGCTGCCGGACGGGGCGGAGTTCGTGGAGATCGCGCCGCACGACCGGTACCCGGTGCCGACCGGCCTCGCCGTCGAGGTGCCGGAGGGCTACGCCGGACTCGTGTACGCCCGCAGCGGCATTGCGGCCAAGCGTCAGCTCGCGCCAGCCAACTGCGTGGGCGTCATCGACGCCGACTACCGCGGCGAGATCATCACCTACATCCAGAACAACGGCACCGAGCCGCAGAAAATTTTCAACGGCGAGCGCGTGTCGCAGCTCGTCATCACGCCGTGCCTCGACATCGAAGTCACCGAGACCGACACCATGACCGAGACCGGCCGCGGCACTGCGGGCTTCGGCAGCACCGGCACGCGATAACGCACGGGAGGAGAGAATATGAAGTACGATTTCACATCCGTCATCGACCGCCGCGGCATGGACGCGCTTGCCGTGGAGTGCGGCGTAAAGCATTGGGGTGCCGAGCCGGACGCGCCGGACGAGGGCTATGATTTCATCCCCATGTGGGTCGCGGACATGAACTTTGCGACCTGCCCCGCCGTGACCGACGCCATCATCGAGCGCGTGAAGCACCCGCTCTTCGGCTATTACCGCCCGCGCCCGGAATACTTTGATTCCATCATCCGCTGGCAGACCGAGCGCCACGGCTATAAAGACCTCAAGCGCGAGTACATCGCCTACGAAAACGGCGTGCACGGGTGCATCGTGAGCTGCGTCAATGTGCTCTCCCGCCCGGGCGACCCCATTTTCGTGCATCGCCCGACCTACATCGGCTTCAACGCCGACATTCAGGGGCAGGGGCGCGTGCCGGTCTACTCCGATCTCGTGAAGGATGAGAACGGTGTCTACCGCATGGACTACGAGGACATGGACCGCAAGCTGCGGGAAAATCATGTCCATCTCGCCATTTTCTGCTCGCCGCACAACCCCGCCGGGCGCGTGTGGGAACGTTGGGAGCTTGAGAAGGCGATGGAAGTCTTCGAGCGCAACGAGTGCTTCGTCATCAGCGATGAGATCTGGTCGGACATCTGCTATAAGGGCCATCCGCACACGCCGACCGTCATGGTGAACGACTGGTCGCGCGAGCATGCCGTGAGCATCTATGCCCTCAGCAAGACCTTCAACCTCGCCGCCATGTGCGGCAGCTATCACGTGATCTATAGCGATTACCTGCGCGACCGCATCTCCGCCTACTCTGCGCGCACGGCGTACAACGAGCAGAATGTGCTCACGATGCACGCGCTCCTCGGCGCATACAGCCCCGCCGGGTACGAGTGGGTCGACGAGCTCAACACCGTGCTCGAGGAAAACGCCCGCATCATGCACGAGGCCATCACCTCGATCGACGGCGTGGAGGCCACGATGCCCGAGGGCACGTACATGATGTTCGTTGACCTCACCGGCTATTGCGAGCGCACCGGCCGCACGCACGACGAGGTCCTCAAAGCCGGCTGGAAATACGGCGTCGGCTGGCAGGACGGCAACGCCTTCGGCGGCACCTGCCACCTCCGCCTGAACCTCGCCTCCCCCACCGCCAGAATAAAAGAAGCCTGCCGCCGCATCAAAGAGCTTGTTCT
>CAZKGZ010000285.1:0-1746 GCA_964552365.1 uncultured Oscillospiraceae bacterium
AAAAATCGCGCGCAGGCAGGATGGGCTGTCTGCGCGTGGTTTTATCCGTTGAATTTGTTCATGGCGCGATCGAGGCCTTCTTTGACGCAGCATTCGATGGCGTCGGCGGCGCGCTCCTCGGTTTTTTCGAGTGCTTCGGCGTCTTCGTTGCGGGGGACGGCGAGCACCCAGTCCGCCATGTCGTAATCGCGGTGCGGCGGCGAGCCGACGCCCACGCGCAGCCGGGGGAAGCCCTCGGTGCCGAGATGGAGGATGATGTTTTTGAGCCCGTTGTGACCGCCGGCACTGCCGGAGGCGCGCAGACGCATGTGTCCGGGCGCGAGCGCGATCTCGTCGGAGACGACGAGCACGTGATCATACGGGATCTTGTAGTAGTCCGCGAGCGGGCGCACGGCCTCGCCGGAGAGGTTCATGAAGGTCTGCGGCTTTACGAGCAGCACCTCATGCTCCCCGATGCGGGTGCGCGCGGTGAGAGCGCGGGAGCGGAGACGGTTGACGGTCACGCCGCAGCGCTTGGCGACGATGTCGCCCACGGCGAAGCCGACGTTGTGGCGCGTGCCGTCATAGCGCGGACCGGCGTTGCCGAGAAAGACGAGCATCCACTCGACGGCGCCGGATTCGGAACGAAACAGCATGGCGAAGCCTTACTCGAACAGCGGGGAAATGGAAACTTCCTCGTAGATGCGCTCAATGGCCTCGGCGAAGAGCGGCGCGACGGAGACATAGTTGATCTTGTCGATCTGCGGCTGGTCGGCGGGGTAGGGGATGGTGTCGCAGAGCTTGAGCTCCTTGATGGGGCTGTTGGCAATGCGCTCGAGCGCGGGGGCGGAGAGAACGCCGTGGGAAGCGCAGGCGTAAATTTCCTTGGCGCCGCCGATATCGATGAGGGCGTTCGCGGCACCGACGAGAGAGCCGGCGGTATCGACCATGTCATCGAGCAGAATGACGGTCTTGCCGCGGACATCGCCGATGATGTTCATGACTTCGGACTTGTTGGCGACCTCGCGGCGCTTGTCGACGATGGCGAGGTTCATGTCGAGCTTCATGGCGAACTGGCGGGCGCGGGCGACGGAGCCGACGTCGGGGGAGACGACCATGACATCCGGGTTGCCCTTGCCGAACATTTCGAGGTAGTAGTTGGCGAACAGGGGAGCGCCGCGCATGTTGTCGACGGGAATGTCAAAGAAGCCCTGGATCTGGGCGGCATGGAGGTCCATGGTGAGGACGCGGTCCGCGCCGGCGGCTTCGATGAGGTTGGCAACGAGCTTGGCGGAGATGGGGTCGCGGCTCTTGGCTTTGCGGTCCTGACGGGCGTAGCCGAAGTAGGGCATAACGGCCGTGATCCGTCCGGCGCTGGCGCGATGCATCGCGTCGATCATGATGAGCAGCTCCATCAGGTTGTCGTTTACGGGCTTGCAGGTGGACTGGACGATGAACACATCCGCGCCGCGGACGGGCTCAAGGATGGAAACGGAGCATTCGCCGTCGGCGAAGCGCTTGATGGATGCCTTGCCGAGGGGTTTGTGCAGGTAGCTGCAGATGCTTTCCGCAAGTGCGGTGTTGGCGTTTCCGGAGAACACCTTGACTTCTTTGCCGTGTGAGATCAAATCAATCACCTTTCCGTGTTATATTCGCGCAGGGGGACAAACTCTCTTATACAGTATACCACAGAATCCTAAGAAGAAAAGCCCAAATATCAACGATTTTCGCAACCGTTTTCCAACAAAATTGCCATAAACCGCCCCC
>CAZKGZ010000286.1:0-1727 GCA_964552365.1 uncultured Oscillospiraceae bacterium
CTTCTCGCCGCCGTACACGGGCAAAGCGGCAGCGAAGAATTGACTTGCGATGAAAAAATGGTATAATAAAAGCATTCAAATAGAAGGAGCGTGGGCTTATGAATCTGACCGCAGAACAACAGGCCATTCTGAACGGCGACAAAGGGGAAGTGCTCGCCAAGGTAATGAAGACGCTCGTCATGTACGGCGATGCGTTCGGCGCGGAAAAGCTCGTACCCGTCACGAGCGAATACGGCCACACGGTCATCAGCTTCGGCATCAACACCATGAAGCCGGTCTATGACCTCTACGACCAGCTTTTGGCGTCCGGCGAGGAATTCCATCAGAAATTCACGGCAGACCCCCTTCCGCTGGACAAAAACGTACCGTCCAATTTCCTGCAGAACCTTGTGTTCAATCAGTTTATGTACAAGCTCCAGCCGCGTTACGAAGAGCAGCTGCGCCGCATGGGCCTCAAGAGCATGAAGGACTTCACCTGCGCCTGCTACTTTGACGAGGTCGGCAACATTCCCAAGAAGGGCGATATCCTCTCCTGGGCGGAATCCTCTGCCGTCGTTTATGCCAACAGCGTCCTCGGCGCGCGCTGCAACCGCAACTCCGGCATGATCGACATTATGGGCACGATGCTCGGCTATGTGCCGTATTTCGGACTGCTCACCGACGAGGGCCGCAAAGCGACCTGGGTCGTCGAGGTCAAGACGACAAAGAAACCCGAAGCACAGCTTCTCGGCAGTGCCATCGGCATGAAGGTCATGGAGGATGTGCCGTACATCCGCGGTCTTGATCAGTGGCTCGGCACAGAGCTCAACAGCGATGCGAAGGCGTACCTCAAAGATTTCGGTGCAGCCACAGCCTCCAACGGTGCGGTCGGCCTTTACCATGTGGAGCACCTCACGCCCGAAGCCGTCGAGCAGGGCGATGCACTCATCGCACCCGGCGCGCAGGTCTATGTCATAGACGATGCCGAGATCGAGCGTGTCAAGGCTTCTTACCCGGTCATCTGGAAGAACCCGAACGCCAAGCCGAAGCTTTGCTTCATCGGCTGCCCGCACCTCACTTTAGAGCAGCTCGAAAACTGGACGAAGAAAATCGAAAACGGTCTCAAGGAAAACGGGCTCGAGAAGCTCACTGTTCCTACGGTGCTCACCACCGCTCCTGCCGTCCTCGAGGAATTCAGCAAAGGGCCTTACAGCTACCGTCTCAAGAAGACCGGCGCCATTCTGAGCTATATCTGCCCGCTCATGTATATGAACAACCCGCTCTCCAAGTCGATGCCGGTCATCACCTGCTCGAACAAGCTGCGCACCTATACATCGGCGCGCTACTACACCGAAGACGAGATCGTCGGCATCATCACCGGAAAGGAGGCCAAATAATATGGCGAAGACATTCAAAGGCCGCGTGATCGTGCCCGGCACCGCTTCGGCCAAGGCTCTTGTTTCGCACGGCGGCTTCAACACGCTCGCCAGCTACCAGTCCGCGCTGATGTTCGGCGATAAGGATGTGAAATGCGGCGACCAGAATAACGCCGATATTTACAAAAAGCCCATGATCGGCGTGGCGCTCTGCCTCCCGCAGACCATCGGCTCCACGACCGGCGGCATGGTGCTCTATACCGCCGGCGCTCTCGGCAAGCTTCCCGCCTGCATGCTCTTCTCGAAGCCCATCGACTCCCTCGCCGCCGCCGGCGCGATCCTCACCGATGTGTGGACCGACACCCACATGCC
>CAZKGZ010000287.1:0-1712 GCA_964552365.1 uncultured Oscillospiraceae bacterium
AAAGGCAGCCATTCCGACACCGAATGGCTGCCTTTTTATCTGCCGTCCGAAACAAAGTGCTTTACCGTATCCGAAGGATGCTTCAATTCCGCTTTGAAAAATTCGGGAAACATCTTGAGGTCCTCATCGAGAGAGACCCATTTCAGATGCTCTTTGCTCTTGTCTTCGGTAAAACTCTTACTGACCGGAGCAAAATCTTCGGGAACCTTCATATAGAAGTAAAACGAGATCTCATATATGAGCTTTCCTGCCCTTGAAGCATCGTCACCGTAAAAATAGCTTTCATGGACAAATCCAAGACGGTCAATGTCCATCTTGACGCCGGTTTCTTCATAAACTTCGCGCACGACAGCCTGCTCAGCCGTTTCTCCGAACTTGATTCGGCCTCCGACGGAATACAAATAGTCCGCCCGGTCGTTGCCGACCATCAATACCTTTCCGCCCTTTAGAATGATCGCACCGACACGAATATTCAATAGACCTTTGTCACAGGTCACGCACATATCTTGCCCCATATTTTAGCCTCCTGATTTGTTGCTGCGGAATCGATAAAAAACCCGGTACGGTGTTTGGACCGTACCGGGAATGCCCCAATATAAAAATGTAAGATCAGATAAGATGGAACGCGAGGATCAGGCCGGAGAACACGATGGAGACCGTGGAGCACAGCTTGATGAGAATGTTCAGAGACGGACCTGCGGTATCCTTGAACGGATCGCCCACGGTGTCGCCGACAACGGCTGCCTTGTGCTGCGCGCTGCCCTTGCCGCCGTGATGGCCGCCTTCGATGTACTTCTTGGCGTTGTCCCAGGCGCCGCCGGCGTTGGACATGAACACGGCCATCGCGAAGCCCGTGACGGACACGCCGCCGAGCAGACCGACAACGCCGGTAGGTCCGAGAATAAGACCGGTAGCGAGAGGAACGATAATGGCGAGCAGAGCCGGAGCGACCATCTCGTGGAGAGCGCCCTTCGTGCAGAGGGAGACGCACTGCGCGTAGTCGGGATCGGCCTTGTATTCCATGATGCCGGGGATCTCCTTGAACTGACGGCGGACTTCCATAACGATGGACTGCGCCGCGCGCTGCACTGCGCTCATCGTGAAAGCGGAGAACACGAAGGTGAGCATCGCGCCGATGAAGAGACCGACCAGAACGGTGGGGCTCGTCAGAGTGAAGTTCAGCACCTCTTTGGTGTTTTCCTGCACGATGTTGACGTAGGAAACAAGGAGCGCCAGAGCGGTGAGGGAAGCGGAGCCGATGGCAAAGCCCTTGCCGGTAGCGGCAGTGGTGTTGCCGAGCGAGTCGAGAGCATCGGTACGGTTGCGGACTTCTTCCGGAAGACCGGCCATCTCGGCGATGCCGCCGGCGTTGTCGGCCACGGGGCCGTAAGCGTCGGTCGCAAGCGTGATGCCGAGCGTGGAGAGCATGCCGATGCCGGCAATGCCGATGCCGTAAAGGCCCTTGTTGAAAGCTTCGGTGAAGGCACCGGTGCTGTCAACGATCTCCTTGGAGCCGCCCGCGGCGAAATAGCTGATAAGAACGGCGGCAGCCACGATCAGGATGGAGGTCATCGTGGAGCGGAGGCCGAGGGAAATGCCGCCGATGATGATGGTGGCGGAACCGGTCTCGGACGCAGCCGCAAGCTCCTGGGTGGGCTTGTAGGTGTCGGAGGTGTAATACTCGGTGAAGTAGCCGATGGCGCAGCCGCCGA
>CAZKGZ010000288.1:0-1687 GCA_964552365.1 uncultured Oscillospiraceae bacterium
AAATTTTTCTGCACAATTTTTTGAAATTACTATGCAGATAACTCCGGATAATAGGCAGAAAGGAACGCCGCGCGGGGAGTTTGGGCGGGCGTTCCTTTCACTGAAATTATATCTGCGCGTCTTTGCGCTTGATGTTTATGGCTATGGCGGAGGCTTTTTCGGCGATGTCGCCGAGGGTGTCGCCGCAGGGGACGACGGTGCATTCGTTCACCTCGAGCTCACGCTGCACGAGATAGGCATCGGTGATCTGCTCGGGCTCGAGCCGCAGCACGGGCACGCCGTGCGAGGAGTACTGCAGCGCTTTCTCCGGCGAGACCTTGCCGCAGAATACGAGCCGTTCCGTGCTCGAGAGCGCATCGAGATCGGCGAGAGAATCGCGCAGACCCGGTGCCATGACCGGCACGATGCCCGCAAGGCGCGCGATGGCCAGCGTGGCGGACGCTCCGGTGCCGGAGGAGGCGCCGCGCCCGACGAGCCCCGGGATCTGCGAGCGGTTGCAGCTTCCGCCGTTCCGGCAGAGCGTGTCCATGTCCTCTTTCGTAAGACCGACCTTCAGACGGCCGTTCACGATGCCGATGCACGCCGGAACGCAGTTGCGCCGGAAGAAGGCCTGCTCGCATTCCTGCAGCGCCTCCAGATTGCGCGGGTACGGCAGCTGCATAAAGAAGCCGGTCTCAATGGCAACAACGGGCGTGCCCGACTTGAGCGATGACGAAACCGGTGCGGTAGTATCCAGGTACTTACTTGCCATAACGAAAAGTCCTCTCAGAACGCAGGCAGCACGAAAAATGTCGTCTGCATAATTTAACTTCTCTATCATACCCGAAAAAGGAAAAAATTGCAAGAGCGGAGAAATTTGACCGATTGTTCACGCATTTTTCATAAGTATACTCTATAATGCAGTCATACTTCCGAGAACGGAAAAGGAGAATACCCATGGCAGACAGAGAACACACGGAGCGGGACGCCGGTTTTACCGACGCGAGCTATGTGACGCGGGAGGATGCTCCCAACACGCCGCATTGCTTTTCCTCGTCCGATGACAAAAATAAAAACGGCTCGGCCATTGCCGTGGCGGGGCTTTGCATAGCGCTGTTTGTACTCGGCTCTCTCGTCAACACCATGTGCACCTCCGCCTACAACGGGAACCGCCGGACGGTCACGCCCGACAATTCCGAGCAGGAAGCCGAGACCGTATCGACAAGCATCGTAAATGCCGCCGCCGCGACCGCGCGTCCGAAGAGCACGGCAGCCCCCGCGCAGGACAGACCGTATCTCGGCGTTGTGGTGCAGACCGTGTCGAGCGCCGCGGCGGAATACTATAACGGCGCCGATGAAAGCAACCGCATGGTGCCCGGCGTGCAGGTGTACGCCATCGATGAGGAAGGCCCCGCAGCGGAAGCCGGCCTGCAGTGCGGCGACATCATCACCGGCATGGACGACAAGATCATCGAATCCGCCGACGACCTCACGGACTTTGAGACCGAATGCACTCCCGGCGAGAACGCCGTGGCGACGGTCTACCGCGACGGCGAGTATGTGGAAGTCTCCGTGACCTTCGCCGACCCGCCCGAAGGCGAGGAGAACGAAGAGCACTGGTACGGCACCGACGAGGCGTGGTAAAGCACCTCCGGCACCGTTGAGAGCAAAACATCGTCCCGGCTGCAAAAACGCAGCCGGGATTTTT
>CAZKGZ010000289.1:0-1686 GCA_964552365.1 uncultured Oscillospiraceae bacterium
CGGCGCCCTATTGGGACTGGCTGTCGTGTGCCTCGTTTTGGCAAGGCGGCGGAAAGCGGGCAAACTATAATTTCCGATAACAACAAAAAAAGCATCCGGCTCGTTTGATTTGAGCCGGATGCTTTTTGCTTTTGTATGGAATTATCTGTCTTTGTAGAAGGCCCACATGGCTTTGTAGGTTTCGTAGCAGTCGAATTTGGCTACGGTTTCGAAGGGGGCGTGCATGGAGAATACGGGGACGCCGGCGTCGATGGTGTCGATGTTGCGGTTGGCCATGTACTGGGCGACCGTGCCGCCGCCGCCCTGGTCGACCTTGCCGAGCTCGGCCATCTGCCAGATGACGGCGTTGTCCGCGAAGATCCGGCGCAGCGTTCCGACGACCTCGGCGGAGGCGTCGTTGCTGCCGGACTTGCCGCGCGAGCCGGTGAATTTGCAGATGCCGACGCCGTAGTTGGCGCGGGCGCCGTTGCGGTTCGGGGATTCGCTCACTTCCGGGTAGGTCGGGTCGTAGGCGTTGCACACATCGGCGCTGACGCAGAAGCTGTTCGCGAGGCAGTCGCGCACGCGGACGTCCTGCTGCTCGCAGAGGTCTTCCATGAAGCACTCGAAGGCGTGGCTCTGCATGCCGGACACGCCCATCGAGCCGATCTCTTCCTTGTCGGCGAGGATGCACACGGCGGTCTTTTCGGGCATTTCGGTGTCGTAGATCGCCTTGAGCTCGGCGTAGGCGCACACGCGGTCGTCATGGCCGTAGCCGCCGATGAGGGAGCGGTCGATGCCGATGTCGCAGGTCGCGAAGCTCGGCACGACTTCGAGCTCGGCGGAGAGGAAGTCCTCCTCGGTGATGCCGTAGCGGTCGTTGAGCAGGGAGATGATGGCGAGCTTCACGCGGTCCTTGCCCTCGCCGGCGTAGGGGATGCTGCCCACGAGCAGGTTGAGATCCTCGCCCCGGATGATATCGGCGGCGTTTTTCGCCATCTGATCCTTCGCAAGGTGCGGCAGAAGGTCGGTGATGGTGAACTTCGGGTCGTCGGCGTCCTTGCCGATGACGACATCGATCGTCTCACCGTTCTTCTTCGTTACGACGCCGTGCAGCTCCAGAGGAATGGTGACCCACTGGTATTTCTTGATGCCGCCGTAGTAGTGCGTTTTGAAAAGGCAGATCTCGTCCTTTTCGTAGAGCGGCAGGGGCTTGAGATCCAGACGCGGGGAATCCACGTGGGCGGCGGCGATGTTCGCGCCTTTGTCGAGCGTTTCGCGTCCCATGACGGCCAGCATCAGCGCCTTGCCGCGCACGCTCTTATACACCTTCGTGCCCGGCTCGAGCGTCATGCCGCGCTCGTAGGGGACAAAGCCCGCTGCCTCGGCCTGCGCAATGGCTTCCTTTACCGCCTCGCGCTCGGTGCGCGCCTCGTCGAGATACGCCTTGTACGCCGTGCAGTACTCCTCGAGCTTGAGGCGCTCCTCCACGTCGATGAGGTCGTAGCCCTGCTTCTGCGTGTAGAAAAGCTCCTCGCGCAGTGTGTCCAGTTCTTTTTCTTCCATAAAGATCTATCCTCCGTTTTTATCAATATGTATAACCGCACCGCAGAGCGGTGGAGTTTGTGTGAATTTTTCAAAGGCAGCACCGGATAATTCGGCAAGAGCGATTTGCGAGAGATTTTTTGCCGAATCAAGGAAGAGAGC
>CAZKGZ010000290.1:0-1672 GCA_964552365.1 uncultured Oscillospiraceae bacterium
ATCCGGCATGATGGAGGAGTTCTCGCTCGGGCGCTGGTCGGGTTACGGCCCTGTCGGCGCGTTCGGCAAAGCGATGGAGAACGGCGGCAAGTCCAAGAATGTCGGTGAGATCATCGGCGCGGTCCCCGTGTTCGCTTCTCTCTGCCTCGGCATCGGCTACTCCGTCATCATGGGCTGGGTGTTCTACTACACCAAGATGGCATTCACCGGCGAGCTCGTTGCCATGGGCAGCGATATGGCGACCATCGGCGGCACATTCGGCGCCGTCGCCCCGGAAGCCGCAACGCTCGGCGAGGCCATCAAGCAGACCTTCGCCACGGGCGGCGCAAACAACCTCTGGATCATCATCGCCATCGTCGCCTCGTTCGCCATCATGGTGTTCGGCATCGCGAGCGGCATTGAGAAATCCTGCAAGATCATGATCCCCGCCCTCTATGTGCTCTTCATCATCCTCGCCGTTGCGATGATCTTCGTCCCCGGCACCGGCGACGGCTACAAGTACATCTTCACGCTCGACCCCAAGGGTCTCCTGAACCCGGAAGTCTGGGTGTACGCCTTCGGTCAGTGCTTCTTCTCCCTGTCGGTCGCGGGTTCCGGCTCCGTCATCTACGGCGCCTACCTCGGCAAGGACATCAACATCCGCAAGAGCGCTCTCCTGTGCGCCATCTTCGACACCTCCGCCGCCCTCCTCGCCATGTTCATCATCATCCCGGCCATGGCGTCCGTCGGCGAGAGCCCGAGCAGCGGCGGCCCCGGCCTCCTGTTCATCTACCTGATCCCCGTGTTCAACAGCCTCGGCGGCCTCTCCCGCATCGTGTTCATTCTCTTCTACGTTGCGGTACTGTTCGCGGGCGTGAGCTCCATCATCAACCTCCTCGAAACGCCGGTCGCGTTCCTGCAGGAGAAGCTGCACTTCAAGCGCCTCACGGCCACCGCGATCATCCACGCGCTCGCCATTGTCGTTGCGCTGATGATCCAGCCCTGGACGAGCCAGTGGATGGACATGGTGTCCATTTACCTCTGCCCGCTGGGCGCGGCATCCGCCGGCATCATGTACTTCTGGGTCATGAAGAAGGAAACGGCTCTCGAAGCCGTGCAGCTGGGCGACGACAAGCCGATCATGAAGTGGTTCCACTCCTTCGGCAAGTACGCATTCGTCCCCCTCTGCCTCCTCTGCTTCGTCCTCGGCATAGCCTACGGCGGCATCGGCTGATACAAAACCCGACCAAACCCGATATAACCGGGCGAAACCCAAAATAACCCGCCGCGCGCAACGGTCCCCACAGCCGCTGCGCGCGGCTTTTCTTATCCTCAAACGAGACCCGCTGCGCTGGGCTCTCGTTTGAAGGGGCTTGCACTTCGCTTCGCGCCTCGTCGCCCCGCTTTGCGGGCCGGTCGACACTCCGCTCCGCGATAAGTATTTTTTTCGACGCGCATGTCGCCGAAAAAAATTATCCTAATTTATTCCCGCCTGCGGGCGGGAACTCTGCGAGGCTTTTGGCACGAAAAAAGCGCCCCGAGGATTTTCCTCGGGGCGCTGAGTAATTGGGGTGAACGCCGAATTATTTTTTATTCTTCCGTGTCGGAGATCAGGCCGTAGCCGCCGTTTTTGCGGCAATAGACTACGGAGAAAGCGTCGTTTTCTTCCGAATTGCGGAAGGCGTAGAATTCG
>CAZKGZ010000291.1:0-1671 GCA_964552365.1 uncultured Oscillospiraceae bacterium
AGTTGCCCTCGACCACGGTCATCGAAGCTCCGTCACACGCCGTGACGATGCCGACGTGGTCGGCCTGTCCCGCGCTGTCGCCCGCGCCGGTGTCGTCCCAATCGTAAAAGATGACATCTCCCGTCTGCGGCACATACGCGTCGTCCTCGACCCAGCGGCCGAGCTCGGCATAGAGCGCGATCATCCGCGGGCACGAGCACTCCGTCGGCAGGATGTCCGTGAGGCCGCACCGGATCGACACCGCGCTCACGAACGCCGCGCACCACGGCCAGTCCGCGTGCATCCGCGTGCCGCGCGGGAGCGGCGAGTGACTGTTGTAGATCTCTAAAATTTCCGCGTGTCCGGCCGAGCCCTCCCGGACGCCGAGCCATGCGCGGGCCGTATCGGCGGCCTTCTGCCGCCACTGCTGTTCCGTCATTTCCAGATCCCCCCGATCTTCGTTTTCGCTGCCGCTTCTTTCCATGCGCCGCCGCTCTTTGCATACACCGCGGCGCTCTTCCACTCGCCCGACACCCTTGCATACACCGCCGCGCCCGGCAGCTCCGGCGCGGTGAAGGTGAGAGCAATGCGTGAGCTGCTCGACTCCGTCCAGCCGGCGGCTGTCGCGATCTCCGTGCCCGGCGCGGCTTCCCCGACGAAGTACATGGTGAGCGTCGGCGCACTGCTCAGAACGGACATCGAAGTATCCGTGACCGCCGCCGCATCGCCGACCCGGCACGAGAGGAACGCCGCGATCTTCGGCTTGTAGCTTGCCGTATATTTCACCGTGAGCACGACCTTTACGGCAAAGCCCCTGCCGCTCGTGCGGCCGATGCTCTGCACGCTCGTGAGGGAGAAGTTGTTCTGCTCCCAGAACGTTGTCTGCTCCTGCTCCCAGCGCTTCACGCCGGGCGCTTCCGCTGTCCATCCCATCGCCGTCACTCCCCGATCAGAAGATAGATGTCGCCGTCCGCGCCGCCCGAGGGCTCGGCCGTGCCGACCGTGATCGTGCGCACCTGATCCGCCGTCAGATTTACCGCCGTGTAGGAAAGGTCCTCCGCGAGTTTCTCCTCCGTGACGGCACCGTCCTCGATCTTCTCCCCGGTCACGGCGGCGTAGGAAATTTTGCCGCTCGTGACGGCGAGAGGCGCAATGTGCACCGACTTCACGGCGCACACGCCGATCTTATTTTCCGTCACCGCCGCCGCGCCGAGCTTCGCCCCGGTGACCGCGCCGTCCGCGATTTTCTCTCCCGGAAGCGTCGGGATGCGTTCGGCCGCAAGCTCGCCCGAGGTGATGTCGGAGGCATCGTGCGTGTGGACGGACGGAGCACCGCCGAGGGCCGCTGCCGTCACTTCGGCGGCGAGCTTCGTGAGAGTGATGCTCGCATCGGCCACCGCGCCCTGCGTGACAGACTGCATGGCGCTCATCATCTGCTCGAGCGCCGTCTGCACCTCCCCGGCGCTCAGCCCCGTGACGGTGCGGATGCCGATCTGCCCCGCGCCGCCCTCGCCCGAGAGCGCATCGATGAGCGCATTGAACTTCTCCTTCACCACATCCGACACCAGCGCATCAAACGCCGCCTTATTCTCCGCCGCCGTCCCGCCCAGCGTATCCGGCAGACTCTGCACCCCATGCGACAAAATATCCGCTTGGGTGATCTTTAATTCTTCCATGGTTTTTTCTCCTTTT
>CAZKGZ010000292.1:0-1669 GCA_964552365.1 uncultured Oscillospiraceae bacterium
GCCGCGATGGGGGCGTAGCGTTCGGAGAGCAGGATCTCTTTCATGGTCTCGTAGGGGGAGGCGAGCTCTCCGGCGACCATGGCGAAGAGGCGGGGCGTGGCGCCGGATACGAGGGCGACACCCGCTTCGTTCATCCGCACCGGCTGCTGCCGGTGGCGCGATGCCGCATTCCAGAATACGACCTGCGGCAGCGCATAGCCGTGCGCGGCGTACTCTCGCTGTGCGTTTTCGAAAACCGTGCGCGAGGCGTGCCCGACGCAGGCATCGAACTCCATGTCGGAGACGATGATGAGTTTGGCCGGCATATCCTCGCGCGGCACGCCGTCCTTTACGGCAGCGCGCAGCACGAGCGAGAACACCGCCTCGAGATCCGTATTCGCGACTTCGCAGAACGAGCACAGATACCGCAGCCGGTCGGCGAAGCTCTCGCCCCGCAGCGTGATGAACTGCGGGTGCTCCGAAAACTCGATGACCCGGTCATGAAATCTGCCCCGGTTCCGCTCGGCAAAATAGAGCCCCAGCGAGAGCGCGACCGCTGCGGGCATCGGTTTGCCGTCGCAGTACATGGAGCCCGAGGTGTCGATGACAACGAGGGCGTTCTCGTCTCCGCCGAAGTCGGGGAGCGATGCCCAGGTCGTGTTGTACACCGTTTTCTTCTCCTGCGTGAGCGTGCCGTTTTCGTAGTCCCCGATGCAGGACTCGACGAGCTCATACGGCGCGAGGCCGTCCGTGTGCATCTCGGCCCTGCCGTCCGCGGCGGCCTTGAGAAACGCGCCGTACCGCGCCTCGTCGTTCCGCCAGAACGCCATCCGGTACTTATAGAGTGCCCGCGAGGGCAGCTTTTCGTAGGCGAACGAGTAGTCCCGCTCCCGAAGATCGTTTTCGACGATGTGTATTTTCGCGCGCAGCGCCGAGAGCGCCTTGCGGTACTCCCGCTCGGAGAGGCCGAACGCCTGAGCCATCTTCCGCCCCATCGCGCGCGTTTCCGCGTTGGATGCATTGGCGGACGGCAGCCACTTGCCGAGGAGCGATACCTCTCCCCCGCTCTGCAGCGCCTCCGTGTCCGCGGCGAACCGCTCGCGGAGAAGCGAGAGCATCTCGGCCTCGCACGGCGTGCCGAGCAGCGAGAGGAGATCGTCAAAGCGGCCGTACTCCGCCGTATATGCGAGATTTTTCCGCACCGAGTCCGGCTCGTTCGCCGCCAGCCACCGGAGGATGACGCGAAAGACGCGCCGCTCACCGAGGCCGCCGCGGATATCGCGCGCAAAGAAGAGCAGCTTCATCGCCATGTCGGCGTCTTCCGTATACGCGCGCACAAAGCGCCGCACGATCTCCGCATCGTCCGCTGCGCGCAGTGCGCCGATCGATGCGAACAGATCCAGCACATCCGAGCCCGTCGTGAGCCACGCGGCGCCGCCGTTCTCGGTGAATGTACGATCGAGATATTCTTCCATGATACTGCCCTCCTTTGTCGGCATTTGCATTGCCTCCCCTTGTGCGGGGAGGCATTTTTGTCTGCAAGGCACGATATAAAATCTCGGATGAATTTGCTGTCAGTGCCTTATGTCCTTTCAAGACGCAGTGTGATCAAAACGGCCGAAGCCGTATCCTTCTCGGCTCTCCCTGAATAGGCTCCGGTTGCCTTTGGGGGAGAGCCGGGAAGATTTTT
>CAZKGZ010000293.1:0-1664 GCA_964552365.1 uncultured Oscillospiraceae bacterium
ACCGACAGGTGAAATTACTATACCACAAACCCTCCCGTCGGTCAAGAAGAATTCAGCAAAAAACTTCGGAAAAATGCGGGAAGTTTCAAGGAAACTTTTCGTTGCTTTTCCCGATAAAAAGCCCCCGTCCCGACCGAAACCGGCCGGGGCGGGGGATGGGGGAGACGATGCTTATTTTATTTGCTTTCGCTGTCTGCGGGAGCTTCGGAGTTCGGATCTTCGGAGCCCGGCTCTTCGCTCTTCGGGGGCTCCTCAAGGCTCGGGGTCACGGCGCCGGACTTGCGGGCGGCTTTGGCGGCTTTTTTGGCTTCGCGTTCCGCCTTTTTCGCCGCGCGGCGGGCTTTGCGGCGCTCGGCACGCTCGGGGGCGTTTTTCTCCAGACGGCGGCGGATGAGGATCCACGCGATCACGATCACCGCGCCGACCGGCACGAGCCACGGCAGGCTCGTCACGAACCACAGGAAGAAGTTCTTGCAGAAGGTGCCGACGGCCTTGAGCGAATCGCGGAAGCCGCGTCCCATGCGCTCCCAGTAGGTGAGCGTGACGGTCGGCTCGGGCGTGTACTCGCTCACTTCCTCTACCGTGAGCGTCACGGTGGAGTAGTTCACCTGATGATCGTAGTAGCGCAGCTTGCTCGAGAGGGAATCGATCTCGTACTGCACCTCGGTGAGCTGCTGCTGGATGGCGAGCATGTCGTCCACCGTTTCCGCCGCGGCGAGCATCTCGAGAAGGCGCGTCTCCTGCGTCTGGTACGCCTCGAGGCGGCTCTGCGTGTCGTAGTACTCCATGGTGATGTTTTCCATGCTCGTGTAGCTGTAGGGGACATTGCCGAGGGTGGGGAGAGAGCTCATGAGCTGCCGGAACTTGTCGCTCGGCACGCGGATGGTAAAGTTTGCGTAGCGGCCGCCGGTGCTGCCGCGGGAGATGCTGTAGTAGTTGTTGCCGGAAACGCTCGTGCTTTCCATGAAGCCGCCGAGCTCCTTCACGAGCGACTCCACCTGCTCGAGTGCATCGTCGAATTCGGTCGTCTCGAGCTCCGCATCGCCGGTGTAGATGATCTTCTCGGTCATGTCGGCGATATCGCCGGACGCGGACTCGGACTCCGGCTCGGCTGCAGCCGGGCTGTCATAGTCGGCGGCGAGGCCGAAGCCGCTGTCGTTCGCGGCGCGCACCGTATAGGAGACCCCGGATCCGGACGCTTCCTCGGTATAAGCGGTGTCGGTCGTTGCCTCGGCAGAGTAGCTGCTCGCCCCGCACCCTGCCAGCGAGAGCGCCAGCACGGCTGCCAGCAAGAGTGCTGAGATCCTTTCTGTCTTTTTCATAATGATACCTCCGAAATATTTTCGCGGGGAAATGATCTGCTTCTGATAATGAGACGCAAACCATAACGGTTTTGTTCACGAAAAACGGAAGATCCTGCTTTTTGCGGAATTTTCTGCGGACGGATTTCCCAAACACTGTCATCTGAGCGAAACAAATGGCTAAGGCAACGCCGCATAATGTCGACTGCGGTTTTGCCCTAAATTTTTAAAGAGGTGTCCATTTGCAGGAACATCGTTCCGTTGGGTCAGCTTGTATGCCGCTCTCCCATCGCCGAGCGGCACTCTCTGTCACGCTTTTAAGGAATAGGCATAAGAAAAGCACCGTACTTCTGCACGATGCTT
>CAZKGZ010000294.1:0-1661 GCA_964552365.1 uncultured Oscillospiraceae bacterium
GGCGTTTTTGCTGTATCGGGTGATGCCGGGGCGGCGGACGCGGAATGTTTTTCTGGCTGTCGCGAGTGCGGTCTTCTACGGGTTCGGGGGGCTTGCGCAGCTTCCCGTGCTGGTGGCGGCGTTTTTGTGGGACTATGTTTTCGGCCTCCTCACGGCGCGGTGCACCAATCGGCGGAAGCTCCTGTGCGGCATCGCGGTGGGCGGCAATGTCCTGCTGCTCGGATATTATAAATATCTCGCGTTTATCCTCGAAACGCTCGGCCTCCCGGCACTTTCCGCATCGGTCACCCTGCCGCTCGGGATATCGTTCTTCACGTTCCACGGCATCTCGTATCTCGTGGATGTCTGCCGCGACGAAACGCGCGTATGCCGCCGCGCGGACACGCTCTTCCTCTATCTTGCCTTTTTCCCGCGCATGATCGCCGGCCCCATCGTCCGCTGGCAGGATGCCGCGGCGCAGCTCGATGACCACCCCACGTCGCCCGAGATGACGGCGGAGGGACTGCGGCGTCTGGTGCGCGGCCTACTGAAAAAACTCCTTCTGGCGGAGAGCGCCGCCGCGGTCGCGAACGCCGTGTATGCGCTCGACTCCGATGCTCTCGGCATGGGTCTTGCCTGGCTCGGCGCGGTGAGCTACTGTCTGCAGATCTTCTTCGATTTCTCCGGCTACAGCGATATGGCCATCGGTGTCGGCAAGCTTTTCGGCTTTACCTTCCCGGAAAACTTCGACTATCCGTACATTTCCGGCACGGTGAGCGAGTTCTGGCGCCGCTGGCACATGACGCTCAACCGCTGGTTCGTGGAATACATTTACATTCCGCTCGGCGGCAGTCGACGCGGGAAGTGGGCAACCGTGCGCAACAAGCTCATCGTTTTCTTCTGTACCGGCCTTTGGCACGGCGCGGGGTGGACGTACATCCTCTGGGGCATGTGGCACGGCGTGCTCGTCTCCGGCGAGGGCCTTTTGAAAAAGCCCATCGAACGCCTGCGCGAAAAGAGAGCCGGACGGCTCGCACTGCGCATTTACACGCTCCTCGCGGTCATTCTCGGCTTTGCCATGTTCCGCGCCTCCACGCTCGAAGAAGGATTTCTGATCATCTCCCGCATGTTCTCGTTCACGGGAGCGGGCGCGGCGGGCGTGCTCGCGGCGGAGGAGATCCTCACCGGCTCCCGCATCGCGGCACTCTGCGCGGGCGTCCTCTTCTCCGCACCTGTGGTCCCCGCCGTTACGAAACGGCTGGAGGGAAAGACATGGTGGGAGATCGCGCGGAACATCCTCGCGCTGGCTGGACTTGTCCTTGCCGTGTTCGCCCTGTCCGGCGGCGGCTTCTCGCCGTTCATCTACCAGCAGTTTTAAGGGGAGGGAAAGAACATGAAAAAAACTCTCTCCCGCATCTTTGCGGCGCTTTTCCTCATCGCGTGCCTCGTTCCGGGCGTCGGGCTCGTGCTCACGGGCGGCTCGGAGGCCGCGGCCAACGAGATCCTGCCTGCCGCACCGGAGCTCTTCACGGACGGCGCGCTCAACGACGACTTTTTAGCCGACACCGCGGACTATGTGAACGGACGCTTTTCGCTCCGTCTCGAGTGCATTACGGCGTGGGCGAAACTCAACGCCGCGCTCTTCCGCACATCCACGGCCGAAAATGTCCTTCTCGGCAGCG
>CAZKGZ010000295.1:0-1645 GCA_964552365.1 uncultured Oscillospiraceae bacterium
TACAAGACCATCGTCTCCGACAACACGCTCTACGATGTGACCACGAGCGTCAAGGAGACCGAGACCGAAACCTGGACCGTCACGAAGATCGACGCCGGCACCTACCCGGTCGGCATCGCAGCGGCAGACTTCGAGAACACCAACAAGAACTTCACCAACGTTGAGTTCGTCATCGTCGACGGCACGCTCGTCATCAACAAGGCCGACCCGAAGGATTACATCACCCTGACCACGGCCGATGTCGAGAAGACCTACGACGGTCAGACCTACACCGCCGGCACCGCGACCGCGACCGATAAGCTCAACAATGCGCTTACGATCGAGTACAGCACCGACGGCGAGACCTGGACGACCGACCCGGCCACCATCACCGCCAAGAACGTTGCGGACACCAAGACCGTTCAGGTCCGTGTCTCCGCCGCGAACTACGAAGGCTACGTGACCGGCACCGAAGAGCTCACCATCACAAAGCGCAGCGTGACCCTCACCTCCGGCACGAGCACGAAGAAGTGGGACGGCACCGCGCTTACCGACCACACCTACACCGTCGGCGGCGAGAAGTTCGTTGAAGGTGAAGGCGCGACCCTCACCTACACCGGCACGCAGACGAACGTCGGCAGCAGCAAGAACGAGTTCACCTACACTCTGAACGCCGGAACGCTCGCTGCAAACTACGTCATCACCACCGTGTTCGGCACCCTGACCGTCAACGGCGACAAGGTCGTCCCCGAGAAGACCACCCCGGATGTGACGAGCAACTACAAGCTCGGCGACAAGATCCCGTTCACCATCACCGTGGAGAACGTGAGCGACGTGGAAGTCACGGACATCACCGTTGTGGATAACAACGCGACCATCCTCGCGGGCGAAGGCTACACGGTATCCGAAGACGGACACACCGCGACGATCGCCTCCATCGCTTCCAACGCCACCGTCACCGTCAGCGCTGAGCACACCGTGACGAGCGACGACATCCTCGCCGGCACCGTCGGCAACACCGCCTCGGTCAGCTGGGATGACACCACCCGCACCGTTTCCGCCTCGAGCGAAAACATCGAGCCCCCGCGCGTTGAGATCTCCGTTGTCAAGTATTCCGATGTTGAGGCAGGCGAGACCGTCGGACTCGGCGATACGATCCACTACGCATACTGGATCAAGAACACCGGCAACGTACCGTATACGGCGCATGTTTCGGATGAACTGGTCGGCTGGAGCAAGGACTTCACCATGACTGTCGGCCAGATCTATTCCGCCGCGCTGCCGGAGGGAAATGCCTACACGGTGACCGAAGAGGATCTGCGCTCCGGCGCTGTGACGAACGTCATCACCGCGACCGTCGATCCGATCGAGTACACGGAATATACGGCGGACGGACAGCCGGTAACCAAGTCTACGGATAAGGTGACCGAGAGCGCCACTAAGACCGATTCCACCGTCGCCGTCGACAAGAGCCTCACGATCGTCAAGAAGAGCACGAACACCAAGGTGTACGAGCTCGGCGATACGATCGAGTACAGCATCACCGTTAAGAACACCGGCAACCAGACCCTCACCGGCATAGTCATCACCGATAGCATCGCCTCGGCGGTCATCGGCGAAGGCACCGGCTACACCGTTGAGAACAACACCGCGAAGATCGCCTCCC
>CAZKGZ010000296.1:0-1643 GCA_964552365.1 uncultured Oscillospiraceae bacterium
TGCTCTCCGACGGCGAGGAGCTCAACCGCAACCGCCTCATCGCGCTCATCTCCGCCATTCTGCTGCGCGAGTACCCCGGCACGACCATCGTGACGGACTCCATCACCTCCACGGGTCTCGCCGAGTTCATCGCCGCGCACGGCGGCATCCATCGCCGTTTCCGCCGCGGCTACCGCAATGTCATCAACGAAGGTCTGCGTCTCAACGCCGCCGGGCAGGACTGCCAGCTCGCCATCGAGACCTCCGGTCACGCCGCGCTCAAGGAGAACTACTTCCTCGATGACGGTGCCTATCTCGTGACACGCTTCCTCATGGAGCTTGCCGCCGGTCGCTCTCTCGAAGAGCTTCTCGCGGGACTGCGTGAGCCCGCCGAGAGCCGCGAGTTCCGCCTGAAAATTCTCGAAGAGGACTTCCGCTCCGCCGGCGAGAAAATTCTCTCCGAGCTCTCCGACTATGTCGCCGAGCAGCCCGGCTGGAGCATGGCGCCCGACAACTTCGAGGGCGTGCGCGTGAACCTCGACAAAGCCCACGGCAACGGCTGGTTCCTGCTTCGCCTCTCCCTGCACGACCCCATTCTCCCGCTCAACATTGAAAGCGACAGCACCGGCGGCGCCCAGGTCATCGCCCGCCAGCTTGCCCCCTTCCTCGCCCGTCAAACCGCCATCGACGCCAAAGCCGCCCTGGAATTCGCGGTATAAAGCGCCCCCATACAGGCAAAATCAGGGAAAGCCCGCATCCGGGCCTTCCCTGATTTTTTTGCCGCAGGAGAAAAATACGGATTTTACATCGGTTTTACAGTTTTTCGGTTTTGCATTTTACCTTGGGCGGGTATAGTGGGGAACGTAAAATGATAGAATAAAAGGAAAAGAACGAATATGTACAAATCCGTGGTTGTGGACTATGCGTCCAAGACGAAGAAAATGGCGCTGGCCATTGCAGAGAAGGCAAACGAAAAGGCCGAGGAGGGCTGGGAGCTCGTTACATTCTCGGTCACCGATTCCGGCAAGGCGATATTGATCTTCCGCGCGCCGGAAAATGCGCCGGTCGAGGAGGCCGAGCCCGAGGAGGAAGACGCGCCGAAGACCGTGCTGCCCGGCTGGATCGAAGAGACCGTGAGCGAGGCAGAATGAAGCAGGCGATCATTGACATCGGCTCGAACTCCATCCGTCTGACCCTTTACGAAACGGACGGTTCGAACTTCAAAATTCTCTTCCGCGAGAAGATCATGGCGGGCCTGGCCGGATATGTGGAGGACGGACGGCTCGGGAGCGAAGGCATTGAGTGCGCATGCGAGGGGCTCATGAACTTCCGCAGCACGCTCGAAACGCTGGAGATCGACCGCGTGCGCGTGTTCGCCACGGCGTCCCTCCGCAACATTGCGAATACCGCGCAGGTGCTGCCCGTTATCCGCGCCGCGACCGGGTACGATGTGGAAGTCATCTCCGGCGAGGACGAGGCGCTTTTCGGCTACGCGGGTGCGATGCGCGAGCTGCATCTTCAAAGCGGTGCGTTTCTCGACATCGGCGGTGCGAGCACGGAGATCGTCACATTTGACAAAGGCAGACCCGAGGACTGGGCGAGCTTTCCCATCGGCTCGCTGAGCCTCTACCGCCGCTGCGTCAAAAAGATCCTTCCCGGTGAAG
>CAZKGZ010000297.1:0-1640 GCA_964552365.1 uncultured Oscillospiraceae bacterium
CGCATAAAAATCTCCCCCTGCGGGGGCGGTGAACGGATGATCACTGCCTGCAGGGGGAGTTCGTTTTTTTGTTTTACGGCTTGCCGATCACTTCAGGGAGGCGAGGCCGCGGAACATGAGCTTTTTGTAGGCTTCTACGCCGGGCTGGTCGAAGGGGTTGACGCCTTCCATGTAGCCGGAGATGCCGCAGGCGAGCTCGAAGAAGCACACGAGCTCGGCAAAGCCGGTCTCCTGCATATCGGAGACGGAAATGGCGATGTTCGGCACGCCGCCCTCGATGTGCGCGGTCTTCACGGCGGCGCGGGCGATCGCGGCGATCTCGTTGAAGTCGTGGCCGGCGAGGTAGTTGAGGCCGTCGGTGTCCTTCGCGTCGGCGGGCACGCAGTAGCCGGCGTCGACGGAATCGAAGCTCACGACCGTCTCCATCAGGTGGCGCGGGCCGTCCTGAATGTACTGGCCCATGGAGTGAAGGTCGGCGTTGTACTCCACGCTCGCGGGGTAGATGCCGAGGCCGTTCTTGCCCTCGGACTCGCCGTAGAGCTGTTTCCACCACTCGGCCATCATGCGGAAGCGCGGCTCGTAGCAGGCGAGGATCTCGATGGCCTTGCCCTCGTGATAGAGCGCCTGACGCGCGGCGGCGTACTGCCAGCAGGGGTTCGCTTCGCTGCGCTCATCGAGCGTGCGGAACGTTTCCTCGGCGACATCGAGGATCTTTTCAATGTCGATGCCCGCGGCGCAAAGCGGCAGGAGACCGACGGCGGAGAGAACGCTGTAGCGTCCGCCCACATCATCGGGAACGACGAAGCTCTCCCAGCCGGCGGCGTCTGCGGCACTCTTGAGCGCGCCGCGGCGGGCGTCGGTGGTGGCGAAGATGCGCTTGCCGGCCTCTTCCTCGCCGTACTTCTTGATGAGCAGATCGCGGAACACGCGGAAGCCGAGCGCCGGCTCGAGCGTTGTGCCGGACTTGGAGACGACGTTCACGCAGAAATCGCGGTCGCCGAGCTTGGCGATGGTGTCGCACAGCGTGACGGCGGAGAGCCCGTTTCCGGCGAAGAGCAGCTCCACGCCGCCCTCATGACGGCCGAGCAGGTCATACGCGGCGCGAGCGCCGAGATACGAGCCGCCGATGCCGACGACTACGAGCGCATCGCCCTTCTCACGGATGGTCTTTCCGGCGGCGAGAATGCGGGAAAGCTCGGTCTCGCGGATGCGCTTCGGAAGCTCCGTCCACCCGAGGAAGTCGGAACCGGCTCCGGTCTTCTCGCTGAGCGTGCGGTGCGCCGCCGCGGCCGCCGCGTAATCCGGCCCCTTGCCCCAGAACGAAGCCGCACCCGATAAATCAACATGGATCATAGCAGTAACCTCCCACTAATAATTTCCTGACTTTTTTATACCATTGTACCGCGGAAATTGCAAGGATGAAATCCGCAATATCCGCAAACCGCACCGCACAAAGCGAAAATTCGTTGTGAATTCTTCCGATGCCCTCCGAAAACGATTCCAAAGTGAATATTCATTTTTTGCTCACAGAGAAAAAGTATAGGAAAACGAAAGAGTTTTCCACATTTTCCACAGAGTTTTGCACAATGCATACACTGCATAGCGATGGTTTTATGCAGAATAAAGGTTACATAAAGCCC
>CAZKGZ010000298.1:0-1632 GCA_964552365.1 uncultured Oscillospiraceae bacterium
AACTATGGCAGAAGATATTGTAGAACAGGGCTATCGAGAGCTGGCCGACACCATACTCGAGCATAACCCCGGCGTGGACCTCGGACGCGTCCGGGCGGCCTTTGAGCTGGCCGACCGCGCCCACAGCGGGCAGAAACGCAAGGCCGGCACGCCGTATGTGACGCACTGCGTCGCCGCCGCGAAGATCTGCGCGGAGATGGGACTCGACGAGGACAGCATCGTGGCGGCGCTCCTGCACGACTGCATCGAGGACACCGCCATCACCCACGAGGACATTGCCCGCCAGTTCGGCGCGGACGTGGCGAACATCGTCGAAGGCGTGACCAAGCTGACCCGCGTGCAGTTTACGAGCCGCGAGGACGAGCAGATGGAAAACCTCCGCAAAATGCTCATGGCCATGGCGAAGGACATCCGCGTCATCCTCATCAAAATTGCCGACCGTCTGCACAACATGCGCACGATGGAATACATGGTCGCGCAGAAGCAGCTTGAGAAATCGCTCGAGACGATGGAGATCTACGCGCCCATTGCGCACCGCCTCGGTCTGCAGCGCATCAAGTGGGAGCTGGAGGACCTGTCGCTCAAATACCTCGATCCCGACGGCTACCGCGAGATCATCACCTACCTCGACAGCAAGTCGGACGAGCTCAACAAATTCATGGCGCATGTGGAAAAGACCATCACCGACCGTCTTGCGGAATACAATATTCACGCCACCGTGCAGAGCCGCATCAAGCACACCTACAGCATTTACCGCAAAATGTACACGCAGAAGCGCGGGCTGGACGAGATCTTCGACCTGTGCGCGTTCCGCGTCATTGTGGACAACATTCCCGACTGCTACAATGTGCTCGGGCACATCCACGATATGTTCCGCCCCGTACCGGGCCGGTTCAAGGACTATGTCGCCACGCCGAAGCCGAACGGCTATCAGAGCGTGCACACCACCGTCCTCGGCGAAGAGGGCATCATGTTCGAGGTGCAGATCCGCACATGGGAAATGCACCGCACCGCCGAATACGGCGTCGCCGCGCACTGGAAGTATAAGTCCGGCGAGGCCGGCGTGCGCACCGGCGACGAGGAGAAGTTTGCCTGGATCCGCCGCCTGCTCGAAGCGCAGCAGGACAGCGACGCGCAGGACTTTGTCCACGATCTCAAGATGGACATGTTCGACGACGAGGTGTTCGTCTTTACGCCGCAGGGCGACGTGGTGAACCTGCCCGCCGGTGCATGCCCCATCGACTTTGCCTACGGCATCCACTCCGCCATCGGCAACCGCATGATCGGCGCGAAGGTCAACGGGCGCATCGTGCCCTTTGACTATGTGCTGCAGAACGGCGACATTGTCGACATCATCACCTCCAAATCCGCGCCCGGCCCGAGCCGCGACTGGATGACGCTGTGCAAATCCACCTCCGCGCGCTCGAAGATCCGCCAGTGGCTCAAGAAAGAGCGGCGCGAGGACAATATCGTCCGCGGCAAGGAAATGTTCGAGGGCGAGCTGCGCCGCGCGGGTCTCACCACGGCATATCTCGACGATGACGAGCTGCTGCACACCTGTCTGCAGAAGCTCTCGGTCACGAGCCTCGACGATATGTACGCCGCCATCGGCTACGGCGGCATCACCTGCAC
>CAZKGZ010000299.1:0-1619 GCA_964552365.1 uncultured Oscillospiraceae bacterium
GTGAAGGCGACAAAACACTAAACAAAAGCGGCTGCCCCAATCCGGGCGGCCGCATCCCCACCCCTGTGCTTTTCTCACTGTAATGAATATTGAATATTGAATACTGAATAATGAATAATAGGGGGGCGAAGCCCCCACCGCAATTCTTCACTATTCATTATTCACCCTTCACTATTCACTTTTCCAAAAAGAAACCGGAGACCGCCCGAAAACGGCCTCCGGTACTTTTATATTCAAAATAAATCAGCCAATTGTTTCCCTCTCGTCTTTCCGTGCGATGATGCGGTAGGCGATTAGGCAGATGATCACGGAGAGGACGGCACCGCAGGAGGTGCTGATGCCCATGGGGAAGAGGGTGGCGGGGAAGAGCTTTGAGGTGAAGTACGCGCCGGGGATGCGCACGAGAAGCGTCGCGATGACATTGTGCAGGAACGAGAGCCCGGACCTGCCGCGCGCGCAGAAATATCCGCTGAAGCTGAAGTGGATGCCGCCGAAGAGACAGTCGAAAATGTACCCGCGCAGATACTCGCCGCCCACGTGCACGACCTCCGCGCCGTCTGCGGCCGAGGCGTCGGTGAAGAGCGCGACGATCGGCTCGGAGATGAACTGCACGAGGATCGACACGGTCACGCCGAAGCCGACGGCCATATAGATGGCGTAGCGCAGCGTGGCCTTCGCGCGGTCGGGCTTGCCCGCACCGATGTTCTGCGCTCCGATGGCGGACACGGCGGAGAGCATGGACGACGGCACGAGGAACATGAACGACATGAATTTTTCCACAATGCCGACTGCGGCGGCGTCGATGAGGCCGCGCCGGTTGACGATGATCGTGATGAGCAGGAACGAGATCTGAATGAAGCCGTCCTGCATGGCGACCGGGAAGCCGATGGCAAGAAGCTTTTTCATAACGCCGCGGTTCGGCCGGAACGACTCGCGCGAAACGCCGAGTGCCTCCCGGTGGCGGCGGATAAAGAGCAGCGACACGACCACGCTCACGGCCTGCGAGAGCGTCGTACCGAGCGCCGCGCCGGTGGGGCCCATGTGCAGCGCGCCCATGAAGAGATAGTCGAGAGCAATATTGGCCGCGCACGCGATGGCGATGAATTTCATGGGGCTCTTGCTGTCGCCGAGGCCGCGGAAGACGGAGCTGATGATGTTGTAGGCCGTGATGAACGGTATGCCGATGAAGCACACGGTGAGGTACGCGATCGTGCCCTCTACGGCCTCCTCCGGCGTGGACATCACCGCGACGATCGGCCGCCGCAGCAGGAGAAGAACGAGCGTGAGCACCACGGAGAGGCTCATGAAGAGCGTGAAAGAGTTGCCGACCGCCGTGCCCGAGCGCTTTTTGTCGCGCGCGCCGACCGCCTGGCCGATGGTGACGGTAGAGCCCATGGCGAGCCCGACGAGCATCACCGTGAGCACATGCATGATCTGCGATCCGACCGACACTGCCGTCGTGCTCGCCACGCCCTCATACTGCCCGATGATAAAGAGATCCGCGAGCCCATAGAGCGTCTGCAGAAAATACGAGAGCAGATACGGCAGCGAAAACCGCACCAAATTCCGAAACACACTCCCGGAAGTCAAATCATTTTCCATATATTTCCAGCTCCGAT
>CAZKGZ010000300.1:0-1608 GCA_964552365.1 uncultured Oscillospiraceae bacterium
CCGGGCTTTCGGTGTCGCTCACGAACATCTCCTGCACCGAGACCGTATTCGCGGCTGCTCTCGCCGCAGCGGGTCTCACGGACGTGAGCATCAGGGCCGCCGCGCCCGAAACAGCGGAGGCGCTTGCTGTGCTCCCGGCGGTGTTCCGCGCGTACGAGACCATCACCTGTCTTACGGTATCGCCGGAGGCACGCGAAGCGGCGGCTTCGGCGCTTCGCGAGACCGGAGAGATCACCGAGAACCTCACGCAGGAGATCGATCTCTCGCGCCTGGAGGAGATCCTCGGGACGATGGACGGCTTTTTCGACGAGCTGGCCGTTCTCGACGAGAGCGAGCTTCCCGGGCGCATTCAGTCCATCGCCGCGGAAAAGGGCATACCGCTCAACGATTCGCAGGCACAGCAGCTCGCCGATCTTTTCCGCAAGCTGCAGAAGCTCCGCGAGGCGGGGCTCTCCGAGCAGGTGCAGAAACTGCCCGGCACCGTGGAGTCCGCCGCGAACACGGCCGTCTCCTTCTGGCAGAAAGCCCAAGCCTTTTTCCGGAAAGCCGGAGAATGGATCTCACAACTCTTAAACCGATAGGAGGCTCTCTTTATGACAGACTACATCATTGCCACATCCTCTACCTCCGACCTGCCGCGCACGTGGCTGGACGAGCACAGCATCCCGTTCATTGCCTACACCTACACGGTGAATGACACGCTCTGCGAAGACGACTGCCGCGAGGAGACCCGCGCCGCCGTCTACGCCGGCATGCGGAAGGGCGACCTTCTGCACACCTCGATGATCAATGAATATGCGTATTACGACTTCCTCCATCCGTTTCTCGCGGAAGGGAAGGATGTCATCTTCCTCGATATGTCGCAGAAAATGTCCGTATCGTTTCAGAATGCAAACAAGGCGGCGGAGAAGCTGCGCGCGGAATTTCCCGAGCGGCGCGTATACGTGATGGACACGCTGTGCATTTCCGGCGGCCTCGGCCTGCTCGTGATGAACATGGTGCGCCGCATGGAAGAGGGTGCATCGTTTGACGATGTCATCGCGTGGGGCGAAGAGAACAAGCTCCGCATCGCACACCGCTTCACGGTGGACGATCTGAACTACCTCAAGGCCGGCGGGCGCGTTTCGAATTCTGCGGCCCTTGTCGGCTCGATCCTCGACATCAAGCCCGTGCTGTATGTGCCGGACGCCGGTACGCTCGATGTAGCGCAGAAGGTGCGCGGGCGCAAAGCGGCGCTGCGCGCCATTCGCGATGCCATACTGCACGACCTCAGTGAGACGGATACCGATGGGCTTGAGATCCATATTCTGCAGGCCGACTGCATCCCGGATGCCGAGTGGCTCCGCAGCGAGCTGCGCAGTGCGCATCCGGATCTCGGAGAGATCACGATCACGGCGCTCGGCGTTGTCATCGGTGCACACTGCGGCCCGGGACTTTTGACGATCTTCTATCTCTGCGGCGGACGCAGACCGAAATAACGGTAAAGGAAGTCAGTTCACATGGAAATGCGCATAGAGCACGATTCAATGGGCGAAGTTGCCGTTCCTGCCGACAAATACTGGGGCGCGCAGACCGAACGCAGCCGCCGCAACTTTCCCGCCGGTGTCG
>CAZKGZ010000301.1:0-1602 GCA_964552365.1 uncultured Oscillospiraceae bacterium
GCGAGGCCTGAGCCGCGGGGCGCTTCGCTGCGCGGCTTTTTATATAATTGGCTGTTTCTTCTATTCTCGGCATAGAAATGCTCCGGCATCCGGTTTTGCGGGATGTCGGAGCATTTTTCTTGGCGCGGTCGCTTCGCTGCGCGCTGGTTATTGAAGCGTCAGGATCGTGCAGGATGTCAGAGTGTATTCGTTTTCCGGAAGGGGGAGGGTGTCTACATCGATCGTGGGGCGGGTGCCGGAGACAAGGATCTCTACGAACTTTTCTTCGGTGATCTCGCGGATGGTTACTGTGCCGTCGGCGCGGCGGGCGAGGAGAACGGGGACGCCGGTGTCGGTCGTGAGGACCACTCCGATGTCGTAGGCGTGTTCGGGGTCGAGGCCTTCTATGGCTTTTTTGCTGCTGCGTTCTACATTTTTGAGTACCGGCACATCGGCGGTCGTTACTTCTTCGGAGCCGCCGGCACTGGTGAGGAGCACAACGCGCGCGTCCGTAGCTGTGGCCGAGAGTTCCGAGCTTACGAAGGGATCGAATGTTTCCCCTGTCGATACGAGAGAGAAGCCGTTCACTTCGAGCCGCAGCGCGCCGCTCTTATAGTACTCGCGCACGGTGGTGAGGAGTTTTACATATTTGTCTTCCGCTGTCGTGAGCTCGCTTTGCAGCTGCTCGCGCACGTTCCTGCTGTAGGATTCAAAAAAGGATGCGAACATATCGTCGTGCGAGTCATCCTCGTCTTCGAGGGCCTTCAGCCATGCGATCAGCTCGGCGCGGCTGCCGGCGGGGAGTTCTTCCTCTGTCGGGATGTCGCCGGCGGCGAGGCGGTTGAATAGCTCGAGCGCCGCGTTTGCGGTCTCGTCGGTCGAGAAGAACCGGATCTCCTCGAAGATCTGCTCGTCCGGGTGCAGGCTGTCGGCCGAGGGCAGGCTCAGCGGGACAGTTTCAACCACGGCGCAGCTCCCCTCAAGATAGATATCCGCGATCTGCTCGGAGCGTCCGCCCTCGTTGAGATCCACGACAAAGTCGCTCCGCAGCCCGCGCGGCCAGAATTTTTCCGGCAGATTCGTGCGCGTCCCGAACATCACGCTCTCCGGGTGGATGACGATGTCGGTGCCGTCCCATGAAACGCCGGTCTGCACCGTTACCGACACGGTCGCAATGCCGAGGATCTCGCGCGAGATGCACACGCGCATTTTTCCGTCGCTTATGCGGAACCCGAAGTCCGCGTCGCCGAACCGGTCCTGTACCTCGGAGCGCACCGCATCGAGATAACCGTCGCGCTCGGCGATCAGGTAAATGTCGTTTTTGTAGAGCCGCAGCTGCGCGCTGCCGTCGTCGGCAAATGTCACCTCGCCGATGTCCCCGTCCGTTCCCGAAGCGAGGATGGCCTCGATGTCATCGCTGAAGGCCGAGGTGCCGCTGTTGCCGAGAATGAGCGCCGTGAGGAGCAGCAGCACGAGGATCCCCGCCGGGATCGCTATGGCGAGCCACTTTCTGCGCGGCGGTCGCTTTTTTTCTTCCAGTGCCACTCACTCCTTCAAACGAAATAGTTACTCTATTGTAACCGATTCGGACGAAAAAAGCAATTGCATCCTTCACGGGTATAC
>CAZKGZ010000302.1:0-1582 GCA_964552365.1 uncultured Oscillospiraceae bacterium
CCGAGGCGGTTCATGCGGCTTGAACTCGATTCGAGCGAGAGAATGATGCCGGACTTGATGAGCTCCCGCGCGCGGCGAAGCTCTTCGTCCGTGATGCCGTCACTGCGGAACGTCTCCACCTCGCGGCGGATGAGAGCGAGCGCCTTCATCTCGGCGTCGCGTCCGACGGCCGTGGATATGGCAAGCATGCCCGCCTCCTCGTAGGACGAGGTAAAGCTCCCGATGCTGTAGCAGAGCCCGTGCTTTTCGCGCACGGTCTGGAAAAGGCGCGAGGACATGCCGCCGCCGAGCGCCATGGAAAGCACCTGCCACGCAAAACGGCTCTCCGAGTCGTCCGGAAGACCGGGGAACGAGAGACAGAAATGGTTCTGCTCCGTGGCTTTGCGCTTGGCGATGACGGCACTTTTGTAGGCACTTTTGCGGCATTTGCCGGGATGCGTCGGGGCAAGTGCGGAAAAGCGGTCGGCGAGTTTTTGGAGATTTGCGTCCGTAAAGCTGCCGCACACCGAAACAACGATGCGGTCGGGACTGTATTCGCGCTCCTTGAAGGCGCGAAGCGATGCGCCGGTCATGCCGTTGAGCGAGGTGACGCGACCGAGCACCGGCTTCCCGAGCGCTCCGGGGAATACCTTGCCCATGAGCTGCTCAACGACCAGATCCTCCGGCGTGTCGCGGTACATATCGATCTCCTCAAGCACCACGCCGCGCTCATTGCGCACATCGTCCTCGGAAAAGAGTGAATCGAAGAACATCTCGCAGAGAATGTCCGAAGCCTCGTCCAGGTGGCTGTCGAGCACGCGGGCATAGAAGCAGGTGGAATCGCGCGTCGTAAAGGCATTTACCTGCCCGCCGATGGCATCCATGCGCCCGGCCAGCTCCGCTGCCGTGCTGTTCACCGTGCCCTTAAAGAGCATATGCTCGATGAAATGGGCGCTGCCTTCCTCACCGGCCTTTTCATACCGGGAGCCGACGCCGACCCAGATGCCGACCGAAGCGGAACGAACGCCGTCCATTTTCTCATATGCAATGCGCACGCCGTTCGGCAGAGTCATGATTTCGTACATAGGATCCTCCGAAAAAGAACGGCGGGAGGATCAAACCGGATCTCCCGCCGCAGATATGGTCTTGGAACAGAGAATTACTTGGAGGTGTGCGGGCCGTCTTCGCCGCGCTCCTTGAGAGCGTCCTTGCGGCTGAGGTTTACGCGGCCGCGGTCGTCGATCTCGGTGACCTTGACCCAGGTGTAGTCGCCGACATTGAGAACGTCCTCGACCTTCTCGGTGCGCTTGAACTCGAGATCCTTGATGTGGACCATGCCGTCCTTGCCCGGAGCGAGCTCAACGAACGCGCCGATGGGGATGATGCGGACGACCTTGCCGTAGTAGAGAGCGCCGACTTCGGGCTCGAACACGATGCCCTCAATGATCTTGCGGGCGGCGCGGCAGTCGTCGATGTTCTCGGAGGCAATGTAGATGTTGCCGTCGTCGGAGATATCGATCTTGGTGTTGGTGTCGGCGGTGATCTTCTGGATGACCTTTCCGCCGGAGCCGATGACTTCGCGGATCTTGTCGGGGTTGATCTT
>CAZKGZ010000303.1:0-1576 GCA_964552365.1 uncultured Oscillospiraceae bacterium
GCCTCATTCGGAAGCAAAATTTGCTCGCAAATCGCTCTTGCCGAATTATGCGGTGTTGCCTTTGCGGCGTTTCCTTGCGATTTATTTACTTGACAATACGGCCTCTCTCCCATACAATATACAGGTTAATTCCGCGGTGGGAGAAGGGCTCCTGCCGTTATAAAAGGAGAAATATCATGGCGAAAGAAAAAACAGTCGAGCAGATCACCGATATGGAGAAGGATTTTGCTCAGTGGTACACCGACATCTGCCGCAAGGCCGAGCTCGTGGAATACGCTTCCGTGAAGGGCTTCACCATCCTGCGGCCGTACGGCTACGCGATCTGGGAGAACATCCAGAACATCATGGACGGCGAGTTCAAAAAGACCGGCCACCAGAATGTGGCGATGCCCGTCCTCATCCCCGAGAGCCTTCTCAAGAAGGAAGGCGAGCTTGTCAACGGCTTTGCCCCCGAAGTGGCATGGGTCACCAAGGGCGGCACGGAAGAGCTTGACGAGCCTCTCGCATTCCGTCCGACGAGCGAGACCATGTTCTGCGATCACTGGTCGCGCGTGCTCCATTCCTATCGTGAGCTGCCCATGCTCTATAACCAGTGGTGCTCCGTCATCCGCTGGGAGAAGACGACCCGTCCGTTCCTGCGCAGCCGCGAGTTCTGGTGGCAGGAGGGTCACACCATCCACGAGACCGCCGAGGAGGCCAAGGCCGAGACCGCGCAGCAGCTCAAGTGCTACGCCGATTTCTTTGAGAACGTCCTCGCCATCCCCGTCATTGCCGGTCAGAAGACCGAGAAGGAAAAGTTCGCCGGTGCCGAGGCGACCTACACCTGCGAGTGCATGATGAAGGATCACAAGACGCTGCAGGGCGCCACCTCGCACTACTTCGGCGACAAGTTCTCCCGCGCATACGATGTCACCTTCACCGGCCGCGACAACAAGGTGCAGTATCCGTTCCAGACCTCCTGGGGCTCCACCACCCGCATGATCGGCGCGGTCATCATGGCGCACGGCGACAACAACGGCCTCGTTCTGCCGCCGAAAATCGCGCCCATTCAGGTCATCGTTCTGCCCATCGCGCAGCACAAGCCCGGCGTGCTCGAAAAGGCACAGGAGCTTGTCGACCGTCTGCAGAAGACCGGTCTGCGCGTGAAGGGCGACTTCACCGACAACTCCCCCGGCTGGAAGTTCGCCAACTGGGAGATGAAGGGCGTGCCGCTGCGCGTCGAGATCGGTCCGAAGGACATCGAGAACAACCAGTGCGTCGTCGTCCGCCGCGACAACCGCGAGAAGATCTTCCTCTCCCTCGACGAGCTGGAAGCCAAAATTCCCGAGCTGCTCGAGACCGTGCACAAGGCGCTCTACGATAACGCCAAGGCGAACATGGAAGAGCACACCTACGCCGCCTTCTCGCTCGAAGAGGCGAAGAAGCTGCAGCAGGAAAAGGGCGGCTTCATCAAGACGATGTGGTGCGGCGATCTCGCCTGCGAGCTCAAGATGAAGGAAGAGGCCGGTATGTCCAGCCGCTGCATGCCCCTCCGTCAGGAGCACCTCGCCGACACCTGCCCCATCTGCGGAAAGCC
>CAZKGZ010000304.1:0-1557 GCA_964552365.1 uncultured Oscillospiraceae bacterium
GCAAAAATGATCTCACTTTCTTTGCGCCTGCGGGCGCAAACTCTGCGAGGCTTCTGATATGCAAAAACGGCAGCTCCGGATTTTCGGAGCTGCCGTTTCTTCTATTCAGAATGCGATTTGTTTGAAGAGGGCTACGCAGCAGAGGATGGCGGCGAGGGGGACATAGATATAGCGGCCGACGGCGTACCAGAAATTGCCGCGCTTGCGGTCGGCGCCGAGGTTGACGGCTTCGAGGAGGTCGTCTTTTTTCATCACATAGAACCACGACACCGCGCCGAGCGTGGCGCCGATGGGGATGATGTAAATGGACACGAGATCCATCCACGGGCCCCAGGTGGAGATGGTCTCCATCCCGATGCCGATGCCGAGGCACAGCACGCCGAGGATCACGAGCACGACCGTGCGGCTGAGCTTCGGGAAGCGGTGCAGGAGCGATTCCGCGACCGCCTCGAACATATTCTGCAGCGAGCTCACGCCCGCGAAGATCATGGCGATATAGAGGATGATGGCGAAGAGCCGTCCGAGGGGGATGTCCTGCAGGATGGTCGGGAGCGTCACGAAGAGGAGGCTCGGGCCGGATCCGACATCCACGCCGTAGGAGAAGCATGCCGGGATGATGACGAGCGCCGCCACGAGCGCGGCGATCGTATCGAAGAGCGCCGTGCGCTGCGACACATTGACGACGTCCTGATCCTTCGGGAGGTACGCGCCGTACACGATCATGCCGCTGCCCGTCACGGACAGGGAGAAGAACGCCTGCCCCATCGCCCAGATCCAGATCATCGGGTCGAGCAGCTTTTCCCAGTCGGGCGTGAACATGAACTTATAGCCCTCGAGCGCGTCCGGCAGGAACAGCACCCGCACGGCAAGCACGAGGAAGATGAGGAAAAAGAGCGGCATCATGACCTTATTGGACTTCTCGATGCTGTGCGCGCCGAAGAAGAGCGTGAGGAGCGTGCCGACCACCACGATCACATGGTACGGAATGACGGAATACGGCTGCGCGGAGAACGAGGCGAACCACTCCGCGGCGTCGGCGGTCATGAGCGTGCCGACCGTGGAATCCACGAGGGCCTTGAGAATGTAGGTGATGATGACGGCGTAGCCGAGCGAAATGCAGAGGGAGCCGATGAGCGGCAGCCAGCCGAGGGCCGCGCCCGCCTTTCCCGCGCTCTTGCCGCGCGTCGCCCAGGCGTTTTCATACGCACCCAGCGTTCCGGTCGCGGCGCGCCGCCCGATGGCGAACTCCGCCGGAAGGCCGACATAGCTGAAGATCAGCACGAACAGGACATAGATGATGAGGAACGCGCCGCCGCCGTTGCTTCCCATTTTGTTCGGAAAGCCCCAGACGTTCGCCATTCCCACGGCCGAGCCGACCGAAGCGAGAATAAATCCCCAGCGGCCCGAAAAACTCTTCTCATTCTTTTTCTTCATTTCTTTCCTCGATGTAAACAGACTTTGGCCTCCCGCTCCGGTGCGGGACGCTTTGCTATTTTAACGCTTTGCTGTAAAAAAGTCAAGGCAATACCGCATAATTCGGCAAGAGCGATTTGCGAG
>CAZKGZ010000305.1:0-1551 GCA_964552365.1 uncultured Oscillospiraceae bacterium
ATCATGAAAAAGATCGTTTGCATTATTCTTTCCGCCGTTTTGATGCTCGGCATGTTCGCCGGGTGCTCTTCTTCCACCGAAACCGCAGCGACCGAGACCGCTGCCCCCGAGACCGTGACCGCTTCTCCGGAAGCCGAAGCCACCGCCGCGCCCGAGGCCGAGGCCGCCGAGAGCACGGAGAATACCGTGAAGTCCTACAAGATCGCCATCGTGCAGCAGCTCGACCACTCCTCGCTCGATGAGATCCGTCTCGCCATTGAAGCGGAGCTCACCGCGAGAGCCGAAGCCGACGGCATCGTGATCCAGTTCGATGAGTTCAACGGCCGCAACGACGCGACCATCCTCAACCAGATCGGCGCGCAGGTCGTGGACGACAACTACGACGCCATCATCCCCATCGCCACCATGGCCGCGCAGTGCATGGTGACCGCCGTGGACGACAAGAACATCCCCATCATCTACGCCGCCATCTCCGATCCCGCCGCCGCGGGCCTCACGGGTCTTGCCAATGTCACCGGCACCTCCGATGCGCTGAACACCGAATTCATGCTCGACATGATGTTTGCCGTGAACCCCGACATTCAGACCGTCGGCCTCCTCTACTCGAACTCCGAGATCAACTCCGAAGCCGCCATCGCCGAAGCCAAGGAATACCTCGATGCCAAGGGCATTGCGTACCTCGAGAAGACCGGCAATGACGCCTCCGAGATCGTCGCCGCCGCCGGTGCGCTCGTTGACCGCGTCGACGCCGTGTTCACCCCGACCGACAACATCGTTATGGCCTCCGAGAGCGCCATCGCCGAGATCCTCAATGAGGCCGGCATCCCCCACTACGCGGGCGCCGATTCCTTCGTCACCTCCGGTGCCTTCGCCACCTGCGGCGTGAACTACACCGAGCTCGGCACCTACACCGCCGACATGGCCGTTGACATTCTCCTCACCGGCGTCGTTCCCGAGTACCATGTGATGGACGGCGGCATCATCACCGTGAACACCGCCTCCGCCGCCCTCCTCGGCATCGACTACTCCGTCTTCTCCGAAATGGCCGGCACCGTTGTGGAAACTACCGGAGAATAAATTTTTTCAAACGAGACCCGCCTTATTTACACGCCGCCAAGGGCTTTCCTTTCGGGGAAAGCCCTTGAAGCGGCAATAACTCATTCAGGAGGAAAACCATGTTTTCAACCACCGTTGTGCTCAACGCTCTGGAGCTCGGGTTTATTTATTCGCTCGTGGCTCTGGCGCTGATGCTCTCGTTCCGGATCTTGAATATCGCGGATATGACGACCGACGGCTCGTTCACGCTCGGGTGCGCCGTCTCCGCCACCGTGGTGCTTGCGGGGCATCCGATCCTCGCACTGCCCGCCGCCATGCTCGCGGGCGCGGCCGCCGGGTATATCACGGCGCTGCTGCAGACGCGCTTTCGCATTCCGTCCATTCTCGCGGGCATCATCACGAACACCGGTCTTTACACCGTGAACCTCGCGGCGATGGGATTTTCCTCCAACCTCAACATTCTCAAGGCCGACACGGTCTTCACGCTCCTCAAGC
>CAZKGZ010000306.1:0-1545 GCA_964552365.1 uncultured Oscillospiraceae bacterium
AGAAGAAGCTCATGGGCGAGTTCCTGACCAACGCACAGGGCGAAGACGTCGTCGCCGGCGTCCGCACCCCGATGCCCATCGCCCAGATGGAAGAAAAGTTCCCCGAGGCTTATGCCGACTTCGTCAAGGTCTGCGATCTGCTCGAAAAGCACTACCGCGACATGCAGGACATGGAGTTCACCGTTGAGAACGGCAAGCTCTACATGCTCCAGTGCCGCAACGGCAAGCGCACCGCGCAGGCTGCTCTCAAGATCGCATGCGACCTCGTCGACGAGGGCATGATCGATGAGAAGCAGGCCGTTCTGATGATCGACCCGCGCAACCTCGACACGCTGCTCCACCCGCAGTTCGACGCCGAAGCGCTCGCCAAGGCGAACCCGATGGGCAAGGGCCTCGGAGCTTCTCCGGGCGCTGCCTGCGGCAAGATCGTCTTCACCGCCGAGGACGCCATTGAGTGGAAGAAGAACGGCGAAAAGGTCGTTCTCGTCCGTCTCGAGACCTCTCCCGAGGACATCACCGGCATGAAGGCCGCTCAGGGCATCCTCACCGTTCGCGGCGGCATGACCTCCCACGCGGCTGTTGTCGCGCGCGGCATGGGCACCTGCTGCGTCTCCGGCTGCGGCGACATCGCCATGGACGAAGAGCACAAGCAGTTCACGCTCGGCGGCAAGGTCTTCCATGAAGGCGATCCCATCTCCATCGACGGCTCCACCGGCAAGATCTACGACGGCATCATCCCGACCGTCGACGCCACCATTTCCGGCTACTTCGGACGCATCATGGGCTGGGCCGACAAGTACCGCCGTCTGCGCGTCCGCACCAACGCCGACACCCCGCGCGATGCGAAGAAGGCTCGCGAGCTGGGTGCCGAGGGCATCGGCCTGTGCCGCACCGAGCACATGTTCTTCGAGCCCGAGCGCATTGCCGCTTTCCGTGAGATGATCTGCTCCGACACCGCCGAAGAGCGCAAGGTCGCTCTCGCGAAGATCATGCCCTATCAGCAGGGCGACTTCGAACAGCTCTACGAGGCTCTCGAGGGCATGCCGGTAACCATCCGCTTCCTCGATCCCCCGCTGCATGAGTTCGTTCCCAACACCGAAGAAGAGATCGAGCTTCTCGCCAAGACGCAGGGCAAGACCGTTGAGCAGATCAAGAACATCATCACCTCTCTGCATGAGTTCAACCCGATGATGGGCCACCGCGGCTGCCGTCTCGCCGTCACCTTCCCGGAGATCGCCGAGATGCAGACCCGTGCCGTTATCCGCGCCGCCATCAACGTCCAGAAGCGTCACAGTGACTGGACCGTCAAGCCCGAGATCATGATCCCGCTGGTCGGCGAGGTCAAAGAGCTCAAGTACGTCAAGGACGTCGTTGTCGCGACGGCCGACGAAGAGCTCAAGAACGCCGGTGTTGAGATGACCTACAAGGTCGGCACCATGATCGAGATCCCGCGCGCCGCTCTGACCGCGGACGAGATCGCGAAGGAAGCCGAGTTCTTCTCCTTCGGCACCAACGACCTGACCCAGATGACCTTCGGCTTCAGCC
>CAZKGZ010000307.1:0-1539 GCA_964552365.1 uncultured Oscillospiraceae bacterium
AGGCCTTCGGATCCTCGGCGATGCCGTCATAATAACGGTCAGCATTGAAATATTTCTTTGGTTTCGTCACGAGCGCCACAATGTCCTGCACTTCGTCGCAGACCGGAAGTTCCAGCGCTGGCACGCCGCATTTTTCCGGTACATCGTGCAGCAGAAGCGCCGCCAAAAGCACATCGTCTTCGAGCCCCATGGCCAGCGCATGACACGTCATCGTGAGCGGGTGGCTGATAAACGGGATCTGAGCGCTCTGCGGCGAGCGGAACATGCCCTCATGTATTTCCTTTGCATACCCGAGTGCTTTCGATGCCTCCGGGAATGCGCCGGCGCTGAGCTTGCCGCGCAGGAAAGCGGACATGTGCGCTTCGTCAAAGAGCCGCAGATCGCGTACTGTGCCGTCATCTTTATAGAGCGTCAGCCCGAGCAGCTCGCGCAGCTTCTCGAGCTTTTCGGGCGAGGGCACATAGCGGTCCTTCTCCCACTTGCTGACCGCTTCGATGCTCACATCGAGTTTTTCCGCGAGGGCGGTCTGCGTCAGCCCCGCCGCTTTGCGCGCGGCGAGTATCTGTTTTCCGAGACTCATAAGTTTTCTACTCCCCTATTTCATCAAAAAACCGGAATCGGCAGAATAAGCGATCCCGGTTTAGGTAAGGATGTTTTTTTACGGTTTGACGACCGTGAGGAGCATTTTGAACGGCGTCACGGCTTTGACGGCGTGCGGAATGCCCGCGGGCATAATGATCGCACTGCCGCCGGTCACGCGATGCGGCTTGCCGTCGACGGTGATCTCGGCTTCGCCCTCAAGGACGTACGCCATGGCATCGCCGGGGGCTGCGTGCGTGCTGACGCCCTCACCGGCATCAAAGGCAAAGAGCGTCATGCCCACGCCCGGGCGCTGCGTCAGCGTCAGGCTGACGACCTTGCCGGTTTCGTAGGAGACCTGTTCGGCGAGCACCATAGGCTCTGCGTGTTCGAGATTTTTGATGATCTTATCCATTGTTTTGATCCTCCGAATTTTTTATTGCAGGGTAATTTGCAGCAGTTTGAATGCTTTCGTTCCGCCGATGGCATGCGGCGTACCGCTCGGCACGGCCATGCAGTCTCCGGCGCGAAGCACATGTTCCGTACCGCCGAAGATGAGCGGCATTTCGCCCTCGAGAACATAATAGAGCGTATCGCCGAAATACTGCTCCTCGCTCACGCTCTCCCCTTCTCCGAACGAAAAAAGCGACATTTGGCAGTGCTCGCTGCGCGAGAGCGCCATACTGACGACCCGTCCGGGCTGTACGGAGATCATATCCGCGAGCTGCTCGGCATGGTCCAGCGGAAGATTGCGAAGGTATTCCATAGTGCATTCCTTTCGCGGCTGTGCATGATATTTGCGGCCTTACCGCAGTATTCTTATTTTAACGCATATCCGCATATTTTGCAACCGTCAATAAAAAATTGGGAGGATGCCGCAAAAAGCAGTCATCCTCCCGAACGTTGCTTTGAAATCTATTTGCGATGCTTCAGTCGGCGCGGAGAAAATGGTTCACTCGC
>CAZKGZ010000308.1:0-1523 GCA_964552365.1 uncultured Oscillospiraceae bacterium
CTCAACGCCGCGCTCTTCCGCACATCCACGGCCGAAAATGTCCTTCTCGGCAGCGACGGCTGGCTCTACTATTCGCCGACGCGCGATGACTATACCGGCGCATCACCCATGAGCGAGCGCGAGATCTACTGCGCGGCACGGACGCTCTGCCTGCTGCAGGAGTACGCGGAGAGCCGCGGCGGCAGCTTTCTCTTCACGATCGCGCCGAACAAAAATACGCTCTACGGTGAGCATATGCCCGCGCTCACCCGTCTCGGCGGCACGACCAATGCCGATGCGCTCTATGCTGCGCTCGACGCGATGGGCGTATCGTATCTCGACCTGCGCGAGACATTTGCCGCGCAGGAGGAAACGCTCTATTTCCGCACCGACAGCCACTGGAACGCGCGCGGCGCGGCTCTGGCGGCGGACGCCCTGCTCGCCTCTCTCGGACGCGGGAGCGATTATTTTGCCGAAACCGTATCCGAAGGCACGCCGCACCGCGGCGACCTTTATGAAATGCTCTATCCGGCGGGGCGCGAGACCGAGGAGGACTTCGCGTATACGCCCGGCTTTACCTTCACCGCCAACACCGAAAACGCCGACCGCGTGACCATCACGACGGAGAGCGCGGCGGGGGAGGGGACGCTGTTGTGCTACCGTGACTCCTTCGGGCGGAACCTGTATCCGTACCTCGCCGAGAGCTTTGCGAGCGCCGAATTCTCGCGCAAAAACGACTACACCGCCGCATCGCTCCCGGACGGCGGCACGCTGATGATCGAGCTCGTGGAGCGGAACCTCCGCTATCTCATCGAGTACGATTCCGCCGCCCCCGCACCGGAGCGGGACATTTCGCTCGTCTCCGACGCTGCGGAGAGCACCGGCACGGCGCGCATCACGAGCGCCGAAACGAAGGACGGCCGGACGCTCTTTGCCGTCGAATGGGACGGCGCGATGCCCGATGACGATTCCAATGTGTATGTCCTCTGCGGCGATACGCTCTTTGAAGCCGTGCCGCGCCCGGACGGAGCCATCGTCTCCCTCGCGGAGGGAACGGAAATTAACGCCGTATATGCATCGGTCGGAGGGAACCTTGTGTGCCTCTCCGCCGTCTATGCCATAGAATAATTTCAAAGGAGATCACCCAACATGAAAAAACTGACTGCTCTGCTGCTTGCCGCGCTCTTCGCGCTCGCCCTGGTCGGCTGCGGCGGCTCTGATGCCGAGCCTGCCGCCACGGACGCACCCGCTGCCACGGACGCGCCGGCTGCAACGGAAGCCCCCGCGGAGACCGAAGAGACCGCCGAGACCGAAGCCGCCGCGACCGAGGAGACCGAAGCGGAAGACCTGAAAGCCATCGCCCTCAGCCTCGTCGACCACCCCGTGCAGGACCTCTACGACGCCATCGGCGAGCCCACGGGCGAGGCCGAATACGCCTCGAGCTGCCTCGTGAGCGGCGGCCAGGACGGCACCCTCCCGTACGACGGCTTCACCGTCTACACGCTCGTCCAGCCCGACGGAACAGAAACGGTTTACGACGTAGA
>CAZKGZ010000309.1:0-1516 GCA_964552365.1 uncultured Oscillospiraceae bacterium
AGGGGAGTTCTTATTTGCTTTTAACCTGCAGATCAGTCGGTCACGTAGGGCAGGATCGCGACCTGGCGGGCGCGCTTGATCGCCTCGGTGAGCAGACGCTGATGGTAGGCGCAGGCGCCGGTGGTGCGGCGGGGCAGGATCTTGCTGCGCTCGCTGAGGTACTTGCGCAGTTTGACGGTGTCCTTATAGTCGATATACTCGGCCTTATCCACACAGAACTGGCAGACTTTTCTGCGCTTACGATTCTTCTGCGGTGCAGCGGACTTATCAAAAGCCATGGTTCAATAAACTCCTTTCGTGCGTGTCAAAACGGCAGCTGGCCGTCTTCATCGTCAATAGCCTGGAAAGATCCGGCTTGCGCTTTCGCGCTGTTGAATCCCTCGTTGGACGAGGTGCGGTTGGAATAATCCTGACGGGGAGCGTAGTCCTGCCGCGGGGCGGAACCGGCATCGTCACGGCGTTTGCTTTCGCCGAAGTAGACGTTGTCGGCCACGACCTCGGCCGCCGTGCGGCGGTTGCCGTCGCGGTCGGTATAGTCACGCATCTGCAGCCGGCCGGAAACGGCCACCATGCTGCCCTTCGTGAAATACTTGCTGACAAATTCCCCGGTCTGACGCCAGGCGACGACGTTGATGAAATCGGTCTGTTTTTCACCGTTTTCACCGCGGCCGAAATCCCGGTCGACAGCGATGGAGAAGGACGCCACGGGGATGTTCGAGCCGGTATAACGCAGCTCGGGATCCCGGGTGAGGCGGCCCATAAGAACGATATGATTCAGCATATCATTCCCTCCGATTATTCGTGACGCAGAGTGACGAGAGAGCGGATCACACCGTCGGTGATGCCGAGGATACGGTCGAGCTCGGCGGGGAGCTCGGGGCCGGAGGTGAACTTCACGAGAACGTAGTAGCCCTCGGTGAGGTAGTTGATCTCATAAGCGAGCTTGCGCTTGCCCCACTCGTCCATCTCGTCGACGGTGCCGTTCTGCTCGATCAGAGTCTTGAACTTTTCCACGATGGCCTTGGTCTCATCCTCGCTGAGGTTGGGGTTGAGAACGTACAGGACCTCGTATTTTTCGGTGGTCTTAGCCATAAAACATTGTCCTCCTTCCGGACTTCGGCCCCCTGCTCAGGCAGGGAGCAAGGCGGATGAAAATAAAATTACTTGAGTTCGACCTTGGCGCCGACAGCTTCGAGCTTGGCCTTGATCTCTTCGGCTTCGTCCTTGGAGACGGCTTCCTTGATCTTGGCGGGGACGCCTTCGACCATGGCCTTCGCCTCGGCGAGGCCCAGGCCCAGAAGGCCGCGGACTTCCTTGATGACCTTGATCTTCTCGGCACCGAACTCGGTCATGACGACGTCGAACTCGGTCTTCTCCTCTACGGGAGCGGCAGCAGCGGCGGCAGCGGGAGCGGCAGCAGCGGCGGCAGAGACACCGAAGGTCTCCTCAAGGGCGTGGACGAGCTCAGCCAGCTCCAGGACGGAGAGGGCCTTGACTTCTTCGATCATAGCGGTAA
>CAZKGZ010000310.1:0-1515 GCA_964552365.1 uncultured Oscillospiraceae bacterium
AAGGATCTCTATGTGCGGAATTGTTGGATTCACCGGCACCCAGGAGGCGGCACCGCTGCTGCTGGATGGGCTTCGCAAGCTGGAATACCGCGGGTATGACAGCGCCGGCATCGCCGTGGAAAAAGACGGCGTTCTTCATATGATCAAGGCCTCCGGGCACATCAATGCGCTCGCGGAGAAAACACAAAACGGTGCGCTGCTGCCGGGCTTTTGCGGCATCGGCCACACGCGCTGGGCCACGCACGGTGCGCCCACGGACACGAACGCGCACCCCCACATGTCCAACGACGGCAAGTTCGCCATCGTTCACAACGGCATCATCGAAAACTACGCCGCGCTCCGCGAGGAGCTCAAGGCGAAGGGCTTTGTATTCCGAAGCGAGACCGACACCGAGGTCATCGTGCATCTGCTCGACATGTACTACACGGGCGACCTCAAGTCCGCCGTGCTGCACACCGCGGCGCGGCTCGAAGGCTCCTATGCGCTCGGCGTTTTGTGCGCCGACAAGCCCGGCACGCTGTGCGCCGTGAAAATGGCGTCGCCGCTCATTCTGGGCATCGGCGTGGGCGAGAATTTCTTCGCCTCCGATGTGACCGCGCTCGTGAGCCACACCAAAAATGTCATCTATCTGGAGGACGGCGAGTTCGCCGAGATCACGCCCGACTCCGTATCGATATTCGACGGCACCGGAAAGCCGGTGCAGCACAGCGTCTCCCGCGTCGTATGGGACGTGGAGGCGGCGGAAAAGGGCGGCTACGAGCACTTCATGCTCAAGGAGATCATGGAGCAGCCCCGCGCGCTCAAGGCGACCATCGCCCCGCGCATCAAAAACGGCACCGTCGTCCTCGATGACTTCGACGAGGCGTTCCGCGCGGATTTCCGTTATGTAAACCGAATCATCATCACCGCCTGCGGCAGTGCGTACCACGCCGGCTGCGTCGGACGGTATATGATCGAGTCGCTCTGCCGCGTGCCGGTGGAGGTGGATGTGGCGAGCGAGCTGCGCTACCGCCGTCCGATCGTCGACGAGCACACGCTGCTCATCGCGCTCTCCCAGTCCGGCGAGACAGCCGACACCATCGCCGCCATCCGCGAGTGCAAGGCGCACGGCGCGCGGGTGCTCACGATCGTGAACGTGGTCGGCAGCACGGTGGCGAAGCTCGGCGACTATGTGCTCTACACATGGGCCGGCCCCGAGATCGCCGTGGCGACGACCAAGGGCTACACGACGCAGATCGCCGTTCTGGATCTTCTCGCCGTGTGGATGGCGAACGAGCGCCGCGCCATTTCGCGCGAGCGGTACTCGGAGCTCGTCGAGGGCATCCTCGCGCTCCCCGAGCGCACGCAGCGCAGCATCGACCTCAACCCGCAGGTGAGCTATCTCGCCGAGCGGTACTGCGGCAACTCCTCGCTCTTCTTCATCGGGCGCAACATCGACTATGCCGTCGCGCTCGAAGCCTCCCTGAAGCTCAAGGAGATCTCCTACATCCATTCCGAGGCGTACGCCGCGGGCGA
>CAZKGZ010000311.1:0-1512 GCA_964552365.1 uncultured Oscillospiraceae bacterium
AGGAGAGAGAAACCATGAACACGGAAAATGCTTTTCAGAAGGCTCCCGAGAAGAAAAAGTTTCTGACGCTGCTGGCTTTGTATGTCGGCATCATCGGCTCCATCTTCGTTTCCGCAACTTCGTCCACCATGCTGCCGGCGGCGGCTCTGGAGATCGGCGGCAAGGACATCTATTCGCTCGTTTCCACCATTTCCGGCGTTGTCAGCGTCGTTGCCATGCCGCTCTACGGCTACATCGCCGCGAAGGCGCCGCATCTCAAAACGAAGCTCTTCGGCATCAGCATGCTCATCGGCGCCGCCGTGATGCTCTCGCGCGTTTTCGCCCCCAGCATGTGGGCCATCATCATCCCCGGCGCACTCTACGGCCTCGTGAGCGCTGCGGTGTACGTCATCGGCTATTCCATGATCCGCGACATTTATGACAGCAAGAAGGCTGCCGTGTATCTCGGCCTCGTCGGCACGATGCAGAGCGTCGGCATGCTCGTCGGCCCCGCCCTGTGCGGCGTCATCATCGACGCTTCCACCTGGCGCTATGTGAACCACCTCATCTGGCCCTTTATGCTGCTCTCCGGCATTTTCGCACTTCTCGGCGTGCAGGTGTCGAAGGACGATGTGAAAGAGCTCGCCCGCGACATGAAGTTCGACAGCGTGGGCGCTCTGTTCCTCGTTCTGTTCCTCGGCGGCATCATTCTGGCGCTCTCGCTCGGCACGAGCTTCGCTCCCTTCGGCAGCACGGCGAGCTGGATCCTCATCGCCGTGGCCGTTGTCGGACTCATCGGCCTCATCTTCGACATCCGCTCCAAGGGCGCGGCGTCCATCGTTCCGGCTACGGTTTTGACCGACCGCAACACCCGCTGCCTCGCCGCGGCCAACCTCATGCTGAACTGGTCGGCCATGGCGGCATACTTCTTCATTCCGACTTACTGCATGTATGTCATCCAGGCCTCGGCCACGCAGTCCGGCCTCACGACCACGCTCATGTCCGTCGCCGGCCTCTTCATGGGCCCCATTTACGGCCGCATGATCGGCAAGGCGGGCAATGCGCGCACCGTCCTCCTCGGCGGAACCGCGCTGCGCATTCTCCTCATGCTCGCCTTCATCCTGCTGCTCAAACCGACCACGAGCATGTTCGTCGTGTACGTGCTCTGCGTCCTCATCGGCTTCTACAGCAGCCAGGCGGGCGTCACCTTCGCCGTGGCTCCGCAGATCCAGATCCGGCAGGACATCCGCGTGCAGTCCAACTCCGTCATCCAGATCTGCCAGAACTTCGGCGGCGGCGTCGGCACCGCAGTCTACACCATGGTCATCGGCATCTGCGGCATAGAGCGCGGCATGACCGTTGCCTTCATCATAGCCCTCGTGACCGCCGTGATCGCCCTCGTAGTTTCCCTCCCGCTCCGCAAGCTCGAGGAAGCATAAAAGCATAACCGGCCTATGGAAAAAGCAGGCCCTTTCCGATTCGGAGAGGGTCTGCTTTGTTTTCGGCTTTATTGCTTTGCTCTCTTCCCCAGTT
>CAZKGZ010000312.1:0-1483 GCA_964552365.1 uncultured Oscillospiraceae bacterium
AGAGGCTCCGACACCATCGTGGACGTTCTTGACGATATCAATAAGTCCACGGAAACGGTAGTTAAAGCGGAAAACGGCATTTATGAAGTAACTGCTGCGAATATTGATGCGATCGACGATCTGATCGATACGATCTATATCGTCGGAAGGATCATTGTGATCGCTATCGGCGTGATGATATTTGCCTACGGCATCGGAAATCTCGGGATCGCGTTTACCAAAACAGAGTGCTTCATTGCTCCGGCTCCGAACGCGCCGGTAGACGAACGCCCCGCAATGCCCGAACCCGAAACCAAGCCCGAGACGGAGCCTGCGGCCAAGCCCGAGACGGAGCCTGCGGCCAAGCCCGAGACGGAGCCCGCGGCTGAGGCTGAACCGGAGAAAAAAGAGGAATAAGCATAGCAAATATACATGGACGAGCAGACCGGATATACTGCAACCCCCACCCGCCTTTTTCTGCTTTCCATGTATCCATAACACGACGAAGCCCGACTCTGCGAAAGAGCCGGGCTTCTTATTTTCAGTGCCTATTCGTAGACTGCACCGTTTTTCAATATACGCTCAAAGGATCACTTCGTCCCGGTCAATGCTACTCCGTTGACATACAGGGTATATCCGTTGGAGATGATCTGCGAGGCGTTGCCGGTGAAGGAGGTGATGTAGGTGTCGGCGGTGAGGGTCCAGGTGCTCGTTTCGTCGAGCGTTACGGACACTTCGCCGAGGTCTGCGGAGACGCTCTCGCCGCGGCTGTTCTGGATGATGCCGGAGAAGGTGCCGGTGAAGGACGAGCCGTTTTTGAGCGTCAGCGTGAGATACGAGTTGCTGCCGACGAGGATGCTGCCGGAGAGCGTCTGCGCGTCGCACACGAGCTCTGCGCGGTTCTCCGCGCCGCTCCAGCCGTCGTCGCACACGGAGAGGAGCACATTTTCGCTGTCCTCGTTGACGATCTCCACGCCGGAGAGCGTGATGACGGCATGGGTGTTCGTGACATGGAACACATGGCCGCTGCGGCTCGTGAGGGTGCCGCCGGTCATCGTGAAGGCCGAGGTGCCGCTGTCCGCGTCGCCGGACATGGACTGATAGATGTTAATGGAATCAAAAAATGTGGCGTTGCCGTTGCACTGCGTGTTGTTCGCGGTGAGGTCGCAGTTTGTGAGCGTGACAGAGTTTTTGCCCTCGATGCACACGCCCTCGGAGAGCTCGGAGGTGAGCTCGGCGTCCGAGACCGTGATGTCCGCCGTGGAATATACGGCGGGGGAGCCGAGGCCGCTCGTCGTGTAGCTGCCGCCCGTCACGGTCACCGTTCCGCCGCCGCGATCGGTGCGGATGGCGGCCGAGGAGCGTCCGGAGGTGCTCACGGTCAGGTTATTTGCATTCGTGATGCCGCCGCCTGTGGTCATGATGCCGCCGGCGTTGTCGCCGCTCGTTGTGATGACGGTGTCGGATACGGTCACGGTCGTGCCGTCACCCGCCGAACCGTTCT
>CAZKGZ010000313.1:0-1433 GCA_964552365.1 uncultured Oscillospiraceae bacterium
CGGCGGCTGCGTCCTCATCGGCATAGGCATCAAGCTTTTGATCGAAGGCCTCGTAGGCTGATATCTCAGAAAGTACAAACCGCACCGTCCCGGAATTTATCGGGGCGGTGCGGTCGTTTTTTATTCTTTGAGTTTCTTCCATGGGGCATCCTCTTCGGCGGCTTTGAAGTTGTAGACGGGTTTCAGGATGTCTATAATGTCGGTGCTGTCGCGGATGTCGGAGAGGATGTCGGCGGCGGATTTGTAGGCCATCGGGGCTTCATCGATGGTGCTCTCGCACACAGTGGTGGAGTAGATGCCCGCCATCGCGGCGCGGTAGTCGTCGATATTGAGCGTGCTGCGCGCTTCGGTGCGGGAGAGGAGCCGGCCCGCGCCGTGCGGTGCGGAAAAGTTCCACTCGGGATTTCCGCGGCCGACGGCGAGCACGGAGCCGTCGCGCATGTTGAGCGGGATGAGCACCCTCTCCCCCGCGTGCGCCGCGATCGCGCCTTTGCGGAGGATCATCTCGTCGGTGTCGATGTAGTTGTGCACCGTGTGGAACGCGTCGACCGCCGTCAGGCCGGTGCGCTCCAAGAGGATCTCCGCCATTTTCTCGCGGCTGCGGCGGGCAAACGCCTGACAGATCTCCACATCGTGCAGGTAGTCCTCGAGGAATGTGCCGTACAGCCAGCAGAGGTCCTCCGGCATATCCGGCTCGCGGGCTTTGTACTCTTTGTCGAGCGCCTTGAGCGCCGCCTGTATCTCCGTGCGCCGGCCATCCTCTTTGTAGGTGCGGATGATCTCCTCGCGGCGGCGGAAATATTCCTCCTTGCCCGAGTGAAGCTCCACGGCGATGCGCTGGTAGTATTCCGCCGTCTGCTTGCCGAGATTCCGGCTGCCGGAGTGGATGACGAGATAGTACGCGCCGTCCGAGCCGCGGTCGATCTCGATGAAGTGGTTCCCGCCGCCGAGCGTGCCGAGCGAGCGCTCCATGCGCCGTGTGTCGCGCAGCTCCCGATGGCACCGAAGCCGGGTGAGGTCAAAGCGCTCGATGCGCCCCTCCCAGGTGCTCTGCCCCGACGGGATGAAATGCGCGGCCTCATCGACCTTCGCAAAGTCGAGCTCCCGCTCGGCGAGCTTCACGGTGTACATGCCGCAGCCGATGTCCACGCCGACGATGTTCGGGCACACGCGGTCGGTCACGGTCATCGTCGTGCCGATGGTGCAGCCTTTGCCTGCGTGCACATCGGGCATGATGCGGATGCGGCTGCCCTCGGTGAGCGGCGTATCGCACATGCGGCGGATCTGCTCCACGGCCGAGTCCTCCACGCAGGATGCGTAGCAGATCGCCGTATTGAATTTTCCTTTTATTTCAAGCATTTTCTTTTCCTCCTGTCAGGCCGCGATGGGGGCGTAGCGTTCGGAGAGCAGGATCTCTTTCATGGTCTCGTAGG
>CAZKGZ010000314.1:0-1429 GCA_964552365.1 uncultured Oscillospiraceae bacterium
AAAGAAAAATATCCATAACATATTTATTATATAAGAATTTGCCGAAAACGCAAGCGTCGCTTGCAATTTCGGTGCAAAAAAGGTAATATCATACGGAAGTACGAATGAATATACTGCGAGGTAATACTATGAAGCTGACTCTTTGCGCGCCTTGTCTGTTTGGGCTGGAGGGGCCTTTGGGGAACGAGCTGCGCCATATGGATATGGATTCGGTCGCGCCGGAAAACGGGCGCGTATACTTTACCGGAGATGAGAGCGCCGTGGCGCGTGCCAATCTCCGCTCGCGCTTTGCCGAGCGCGTGATGATCGTGCTTGGGCGTTTTCCCGCGCACACATTCGATGAGCTCTTTGAAGGCACGAAGGCGCTGCCGTGGGAGAATTTTATTCCCTCGGACGGCGCGTTCCCGGTAAAGGGCTGGGCGCTCGAGAGCGCGCTCCACTCCGTGCCGGACTGCCAGAAGATCGTGAAAAAGGCGATCGTCGAGCGGCTCAAGAGCGTATACGGCATTTCGTGGTTTGAAGAGACCGGCGCGGTGTACCCCGTGCAGTTTGCCGTTATGAAAGACGAGGCCGTGCTCTACATCGACACGAGCGGCACCGGACTCCACAAGCGCGGCTACCGTCCGGCGCAGGTCGCCGCACCGCTCCGTGAAACGCTCGCCGCCGCCATTGTGGACATCGCGCGCTACCGCGGACGCGGAGACTTCTGCGATCCGTTCTGCGGCAGCGGCACCATTGCCATTGAAGCGGCTCTGGCCGCGCTCAACCGCGCCCCGGGGCTGAACCGCGAGTTTGCCGCCGAAAAGTGGAACTGCCTGCCGCACGGCATATGGAAGAGCGAACGCGAGGCCGCGCAGAGCCGCGAGTACTCGGGCGACTATCACATTTTCGCTTCCGACATCGATCCGCGCGCCGTGGCCCTCGCCCGCGAGAATGCCCGCCGCGCCGGTGTGGAGAAATACATTGACTTTTCCGTCGCCGATGCGCGGAGCTTCTCCCGTGCGACCGAAAACGGCACGCTCTGCACCAACCCGCCCTACGGCGAGCGCATGCTCGAAAAGGAAGCGGCCGCCGAGCTCATGCGCGCCTTCGGCAAAGCCATGCGCGGCAGCGAGAACTGGAAGATCTATGTCATCTCCTCCCTCGAGAATTTCGAGAACGCCTACGGAAAGCGCGCCGACAAGCGCCGCCGTCTCTATAACGGCATGATCCCGTGCCAGCTTTATATGTACCTCTGAACGAGTCATATATAATCGAAGTGATAAACGTGGGCAGCACCGAACGATCCGGCAAGAGCGATTTGCGAGAGATTTTTCGTCGAATCGAGGAAGAGAGCCGCAGCCATACTTTGTGTATGGCAAGGCTTGATGACGAAGAGTCGGCGGAAAAGATCCGCAAAGCGCCGCAGACGGCATCGTTCGGTGGTGCC
>CAZKGZ010000315.1:0-1424 GCA_964552365.1 uncultured Oscillospiraceae bacterium
CTACATAGTATCACCTATGAAAAAAATTTTCAATATTGTTTTGATATGAAATTTTTTTATTTAACGGGATGACAAGCCGCCCGCCGTATGGTATAATGCTTTCCGAAATTTCCATCATGCTTTTCGGGAGGAAAGACCATGAAAAAACATATTGTCTGCTTCGGCGATTCCAACACGCACGGCTACTGCGCCGACCCCAACGACACCGCCGGCCACACCGACCGCTTCACGGAGGACGAGCGCTGGACATGCCTGCTGCAGCGCGAGCTGGGGGAGGAGTACCTCGTGCTCGAGGAGGGCCTCTCCGGCCGCACCACCGTGTTCGACGATCCGCTGCACGAGTGCATGTCGGGTCTGGATGTCATCTATTCCACGCTCATGACGCACGAGCCGGTCGACCTTCTCATCATCATGCTCGGCACGAACGACACGAAGGAGCGCTTCAATGCGAGCTCCATGTGCATCGCCATCGGCATGGAGCGCCTCGCCATGAAGGCGGAGACCGTCGGCGCCTGGCGCGGCGGCAAGCCGAACATCCTCGTCGTTGCCCCGCCGCACATCGGCCCGGGCTTCCACGATCTCGCGATGGGCGAGAGCTGCCCGGCGACATCGGCGACCGTCGCGGAGCACTACAAGGAGAAGTGCGCCCTGCACGGCTGGGCCTTCCTCGATGCGGAGGGCGTCGCGGAATTCAACACCGTCGACTATATGCATCTGAGCCGCCGCGGCCACGCGCAGCTCGCCCATGCCCTCGCCCCGATGGTGCGCGACCTCACGAAGTAATGGGGCGCCTCTTCCGGTATCAGGGCTGGCTCTGGCGCGCACTCAACACGCTCACGGACATTCTCTTCCTGAGCGTGCTGTGGCTCGCCTGCTGCATCCCCGTCGTCACGCTCGGCGCGGCGACCACGGCGCTCTATGACAGCGTGGTGCGCTGCATCCGCTATAAGCAGCCGGGCGTCTACAAGCGCTTCTTCCGCACGCTGCGCAACGAGCTCGGCCGCGGGTGCCTGTGCACGCTTCTGTGGGGTGCGGTCGCGGGCATCGGCTTTCTGATGCTCGCATGGCTGCGGGAAAACGGCGCGGTCGCCGCGGGCAGCGCGTACTATGTGGCGCTCGTCATACCGCTCGGCGCGGCCTGCTGGGTGTTCCCGATCCTCTCGCGCTACAGCTTCACCTTTTGGCCGCTCAACGCGACAGCCGTGAAGTTCGCACTCGGCCACCTGCCGTCCACGGTCATCCTCGTATTGATGACCGGCGGCGTCATAGGAGCGAGCATCCGCTGGATCTTCCCCCTCGCCTTCACCCCCGCTGTGCTGATGCTCCTATGGTCCCTCTTCACCGAACCCGCCTTCGCCAAACACAACGGCGGCCTCACCAAAGCGACCGAAGAAGACCAATGATCTCAAGGCTTTCCCGAAAAA
>CAZKGZ010000316.1:0-1418 GCA_964552365.1 uncultured Oscillospiraceae bacterium
AGCGCGGTCATGGTGAGCACGACGAACGTATCGAAGAAGAGACCGATCATGGCGACGACGCCCTGCTCATGCGGCTTTTTCACATTGGCCATGGCGTGCGCGTGCGGGGTGGAGCCCATGCCGGCTTCGTTGGAGAAGAGACCGCGCTTCACGCCCTGGCTGATGGCCGTCTTGAGCGCATAGCCGAGGCTGCCGCCGATGATGGCGTTGGGGACGAAGGCGTACTTGAAGATCATGGCGAACGTTTCGGGGATATAGCGGATGCGCACGAGCAGCACGATGATGCCGCCGAGCAGATAGAGCACCGCCATCACGGGCACCATTTTCTCGGTGACGGACGCGACGCGCTGAATGCCGCCGAGGAAGATGACCGCGGCGATGATGGTCACGAAAATGCCGACGACCCAGGTGGGCACGCCGAGCGCGTTGGAGCAGGTCTCGCCGATGGAGTTCGACTGCACCATGCAGCCCATGAAGCCGAGCGCGAGGATGATGGCGACGGCGAAGAACACGGAGAGGAACTTGCCGAACGCATTCGGGAAGGCGCGCTTGATGTAGTACACCGGGCCGCCGTGGACGCTGCCGTCCGGACGGACTTCGCGCGTTTCCTGCGCGAGCACGGCCTCGGAGTAGATGGTCGCCATGCCGAAGAACGCGATGATCCACATCCAGAAGATGGCGCCGGGGCCGCCGATGAGGATGGCACCCGAAGCGCCGATGATGTTGCCGGTGCCGACCTGCGCGGCGATGGCCGTGGCGAGCGCCTGGAAGGAGCTGATGCCGGATTCCTGCCTGCCGCCGTGGAGCGAGAAGTTGCCGAACGTGCGGTGCCAGCCCTCTTTGAAGCAGCGCACCTGCACGAACTTCGTCTTGATCGAGAAGAACAGACCCGTACCTACGAGCAGGACGATGAGAATGTAGTCCGAGAGATAGACGTTGATTTTCTGTACGATTTCGAGCAGCGACATGGTGACTTCCTCCTACATAAAAAAATAAAGCTGCCGACAAAACAGCAACTCCGGAATCAATAGGACAAAGGCATAAATAAAAATGCCGCTTACCCGCTCTGTCCTTTAGCCTGAGAGATTCGACCTTTCGGTCTTGCACCTTCGGCACCCGTGATGGGATTCTCCAGAGTCTCCTCCGCCGACAGTCTCCGAAAAGATCCTGCCGACTTCAACGGAATATTTTGTTGTGAGAAAACTATAGCATGCCCCGTATAAAAATGCAATACGGAAAATATATTTTGTCACAATAGCCATGATATCCCGCAATTCACAGAACCCCTTGCCGTCATTTGCATAAATACTTGCGGAATTCGGATAAAAATGCGGGAAAACTCAAGCTTTACAAATGCGTTCGCTTCCTGTTATAATACAAACTGTAATCATATGAGAAAAAGGAGCTGTATGCCCCGA
>CAZKGZ010000317.1:0-1389 GCA_964552365.1 uncultured Oscillospiraceae bacterium
CGCGGGCTGGTCGCGCCTGCAAAGCGTTGCAGTGGCGCGACTGCTTTTGTGGCACGGCAGACTGTCAATCAAGTGCAACACATTCTGCGGAAAAAACTTCGGCGGGAGTTTTCCAGCCAAGGCATTTTCTCGGACGGTTGTTGAGAAGATCGACAACATAATCCACATACTCTTGAGTGATTTTATGAAAGTCGCAGCCTTTCGGAAAGAAGAAACGCAGAAGACCATTCGTGTTCTCATTCGTCCCCCGCTGCCATGGCTTATGCGGCTCGGCGAAGTAGACCACGGTGTGCAGTTCTTTCTCCAACTCACGAAACGCCGCGAACTCAGAGCCGTTATCCAGACTGATACTTCTTACCGGAACATCCTTGAGCATATCGCAGATGCCGTCTTTCGTCAGCTGAGCATCCCGCCGTTCCAGCAACTTTCCCTTTAAGAGGCGACTCTTGCGGTCAATCTGCGTAATCAACGCGCCTTTGCCGACTCCGCCGTATATCGTATCGCCTTCCCAGTCGCCGATGCGTGTGCGATTGCGTATCTCCTCCGGCCATTCCGGGATGGTTCGATCCGGATGAATGGTATTGAAGTTCGCATTTCGGTTTACTTTACGCTTTCCGTGGCGGCGAAGGTGCGTTTGGGGCGTGATACTGGGGAATTTTCCCGCCTTAACGTAGCGATATATGGTCGAAGCACTCAACGGCTTCCGATCCGGATACTCCACGCTCCAGCTGCCCGCTATCGTCTCGGGTGACCAGAATTGCGACAGACCGGCTACGATGTATGCCCATTCCATCGTACCGGGGCGCAAAGCTCTGCGACTGCCTTTTCGCCGGCGGGCGGTGGCGAGGTTTTGTGCATGCCAATGGTTGTACCAATACTGGTTGTCCGGTTTCCGATGCGGCTTGTATTTGGCTCGATTGCGCTTGATTTCCCTGCTGACTGATGAGGGACTCCTCTCAAGGATATCCGCAATCTTCCTTATACTGAGACCATCACTCAAAAGTTGTTGTAGATATTTTCGCTCCTCTAGTGTATAATGTTTGTAGGACAATATTCTCACCTTGCGTTGATGTTGTGTGCAAACTACATTCTACACTATGGTGTGAATATTGTCTATCTTTTCCCTACACCCTACAGGGTGTTGCACTTCATATGATAGCATGCCCCCCCTCCCCCTTCAGGGGAGGCAAGGTCATGGCTCCCCTGAAAGGGGAGCTGGCAGCGAAGCTGACTGAGGGGTTGATAGCCTCATTCCCCAGGAAATCGTGAAGAGCCAGAATATCTGCTTATTTCTCGTACGGCTTGGCGTACACGGTATGTTGATTGGTGTATATCACGAAGCCGGGCTTGGCACCGGAGGGCTTCTTCACGAAGCGGCGGCGGGTGTAG
>CAZKGZ010000318.1:0-1387 GCA_964552365.1 uncultured Oscillospiraceae bacterium
TTTTATGGAGCTGTTACCCAGATTCGAACTGGGGACCTCATCCTTACCAAGGATGCGCTCTACCGACTGAGCTATAACAGCATAACTTTGCCCCCAAATACTGGGGGCAAGTTGGCGACCGAGAAGGGACTTGAACCCTCGACCTCTAGCGTGACAGGCTAGCGTTCTAACCGACTGAACTACTCGGCCTCAAGGCTTTGTCAGTATACGAAAAATCCGGCAATTTGTCAAGAGTTTTTTTCAAATTTTTTTGATTTTTTCGAAAAGCGGCCGATTCACTCCTTCGGCGCCTTCGCTTGACGGGTGAGAAAGGTTCGGAGAAAGTCGAACGGCAGCCGTCCCGGGTACTCGTTTTTGGCGCAGTCGCGCGTGCACTCGGCGAAGTCGCCCTTGTAGCGGGCGGCGTTTTCCTCGAAGGCCGAAAGATACACATAGCGCTCATCGGGGAACGCCGAAAAGAGGAGCGTCGGGTACGGGCACGCGGCAAAAGCCGCGCCGAACTTCTCCTGCTCCGCCCGGTCGCCGAAGCAGCTCTCCACGAGAACATTCTCGAGATCCATGCGCTCGCGCCGCCGATACCACTTTTCGGCGTATGTCTCGAGCATCTCCGGCGTAAAGACATGGTTGAAGCAAAGCCGCACATCCCCGAGCATGACGAACGGGAACGCCTTCGCGCGCCTCTTGCGCACGCACAGCTTCTCCGGCACGAGCGGGAGAGACATGTAGTGCGGGAGATCCGCGATGAGCTTCACGAAGTCCTCGGTGTTGAGGAACATATTGATAAAAGGCGACTGCATTTCCATGCCGAGCGTGTGGTAGGCGAGGCCGCCCCAGCAGTTGTCGGAGACGATGGTGATGCCCTTCGCACGCAGTTCGGCATACTCGTCCGTACGGAACCCCGGAACGGAGAGCGTGCGGGCGGGGATCGTCTTTTCCGCGCCGATGCCCCATTCGCCGAGCGGGCTGTATTCCGGGAAAACCATATCCGGCCGCCGCTCGATGGGCTTGCCCCAGCCCCGGTAATTCCGCCACCGGCGGAGGCTTGCGCGCGAGAGCAGCAGCGCGGAGAGCCTGCGGTAGGCTTTCAGGAGAAACGGCGGCAGACGGCGCTTGAGGCCGCTTCGTGCGGCATCACGCCGCGCATCGCCGGAGAGCTCGGAGACGATGACATAGTCAAAGGCCGCGCTTTTGAGCTCCTCGGGAGGGATGTACGCGCACTCGCGCCGAGCGGCGGGAATATTCCCCCGCTCCGGCGCAGACACGCCGACAAGCTCCATGCGCCCCGCAGCGCACTCGCGGTCCACGACGGCCTCGAGCGTGTCGTTGCGGCGGACGTCTTTATAAAACAAAATGCAGCGAGTCATACGATCTCTCCTGAAAATCACGC
>CAZKGZ010000319.1:0-1381 GCA_964552365.1 uncultured Oscillospiraceae bacterium
AGGGGGAGCATCATGGGGCGGGCGGCGGTCAGGGTGTAGCCGAGGTGGGAGGCGAGGGCGGAGGCGCCGCAGACCAGAAACGCGGCGTTCATGATCTGTCCGCGGCGGTCCATGCCTTTCAGCATGGTGAGGGCCGGGGTGACGCTGACGAAGCCTACGAGCAGGGCGGCAAAGCCGGTCTCGTCCATTTGCAGCTTCCGGCCAAGGGCGGAAAACGGCTTCGTGAGGGCGCGCCGGAGGAGCTCCGCGGCGGGGAGACTTCCCAGCATGACGATCCCGATGGACGCGACCGTCTGCATCGCCTCTTCCAGCGGCAGCAGCGACGGCAGCAGGTCGATACCGGCGATGTACTGCACCGCGCCGAGGATCAGTCCGACCAGTGAAAGTGCCCGTATGAGCCGGGCAAAGGCGGTGAACACTTTCAGGCTCTTCTGCAGAGCGAACCGGAGGCCGAGCATCAGCACAGCGGAGAAGAGCAGCACCGGAATGCTCTCGATAAGGAGCGTGAGCGGCTCCATCCCGGCGGCCAGCCCGCCCAGGATCTGCGCCGCGGGCATGGGGACGAGCCCGATCAGTATTCCCTGCGAAAAGGCTTTGGCGTCCTCCCCGTCCAGCAGTCCCATTCCCATCGGAACGGTGAATACGAAGGTGCAGCCCATCGTGGCGGAAACCAGAATGCCCGCATACAGCCCGACGGCGGGATCGTCGGCGAGACCGACGGCCGTCGAATAGCCGCCCATATCGATGGGAAGAAAGCCGCCGAGCATGCCGGGGTCGAGTCCGACCGCTTTCCAAAGCGGCACCAGCGTCAGAGAAAGGCCTTTGACGATGAGCGGCGAAAGGCAGAGGATGCCCGCCATGGAGAGGGCCGTGGGACCCAGCAGGCGGAAGCCTTCCTCGAATCGGTCACCCAGCCCCAGACGATTGCCGAACAGGCAGTCGAGCCCGCCGACGAGCGCTCCGGCGGCCAGGATCCAAAGCAATACCTGCTCCATACTCAGCCGCGGCGGATCTCCGCTTCGATGTCGGCAATGGTGCGCGGGATCGCGGCCGAGAGGTTCTCGCAGCCGTCTTCCGTCACCAGACAGTTATCCTCCAGACGGAAGCCGATGCCCCACTCCTCGTGGTATACGCCGACATCCACACAGAACACCATGTTCGGTGCAATGACATCGGGACGCTCCACGACATCGTGCACATCGTAGCCGATGTGATGCGCGCCGCCGTGCCACATCAGCTTGCCGATCTCCTCCGTGCTCTGCAGAACGCCCGCTTCGACGAGACGCTCCGCATTGAAGCGGCGGATCTCGGCGTCAACTTCCTCCATGGGCATGCCGGGGCGAATGATCGAAAACATATGGTTCGAGGTCGCCAGCACGCA
>CAZKGZ010000320.1:0-1370 GCA_964552365.1 uncultured Oscillospiraceae bacterium
AATTCCGAAAAAGGGGATGCATCGGCCATGAATGAAAACAAAGCGGTTTTGAAGGGATATGTGGAGTCGCTCTGCGACAAGCTGCAGAGGGAATACACCATCGACCCGCGCCATTATGCGGGCGATGCCGTCAAACGCGGTCTGCGAAACGCGGACGGTACCGGCGTCATGGCCGGCGTAACGCGCATCGGCAGCGTTCAGGGCTACTACATGCGCGACGGCGAGCGCGTCCCCATGCCGGGCGAGCTCTACTACCGGGGCATCGATGTTCTGGACATTGTCGAAAGCCATCAGGCCGAAGGCACGCTCGGATACGAGGAGGTCGTGTACCTCCTGCTCTTCGGAAAGCTCCCGACCGAGGCGCAGTTTGCCCAGTTCAACTCCGTGCTCTCGAGCGCGCACAAGCTGCCGGACGGCTTCTTCGAGGACATGATCCTCAAAGCGCCGTCGAAAAACGTGATGAACAAGCTGGAGCGCAGCGTTCTGGCACTCTACTCGTACGACGAGACGCCCGATGACATCTCCATCGAAAATCTGGTGCGGCAGTCGATCGAGCTCATCGGGCGGTTCCCGACGATCGTGGCCGATGCCTATGCGGTCAAGCGGCATATATTCGAAGATCAGTCTTTGTATATCCACAACCCCAAGCCGGATCTGTCCGTCGCGGAGAACTTCCTGCGCATGGTCCGCGAGGATAAGAGCTATACGCCCGAGGAAGCGCGGCTCCTCGATCTCGTGCTGATCCTGCACGCGGAGCACGGCGGCGGCAACAACTCCGCCTTCGCCTGCCGGACGCTTTCCTCCTCGGGCACCGACACCTACAGCGCCATAGCGGCTGCCGTCGGCGCACTGAAGGGACCGCTGCACGGCGGTGCCAACGCGAAGGTCATGGAAATGATGGGCTATATGAGTCAGAGCGTGAGCGATCCGAACGACGATGACGAGGTGCGCGCCTATCTCACCAAGCTTCTGGACAAAGAGGCGGGAGACCGCTCCGGAAAAATCTACGGTCTGGGCCACGCCGTGTACACCATGAGCGACCCGAGAGCTGTCACGCTGCGGAAGTATGCCCGCTCGATGGCCGAGGCGAAAGGCATGAAATTTGATTTTGACCTTACGGAGGCCGTGGAAAGAGTCGGCATCCCGCTCCTTTCCGAGCGCACCGGCAAGCTCATCCCCATGTGTGCGAATGTGGATCTCTACTCGGGCATGGTATACGCCATGCTCGGCATACCGGCCGACCTCTATACGCCGCTCTTCGCCATGGCACGCATCGCCGGCTGGTGTGCGCACCGCATCGAAGAGGTAGTAAGCGGCGGCCGCATCATCCGCCCCGCCTACCGCTCCGCCATAAACAAAAAAGAATACGT
>CAZKGZ010000321.1:0-1368 GCA_964552365.1 uncultured Oscillospiraceae bacterium
GAACAAAAATCCCCGTTTGCCGTATTGATTTGCGGTAGAAACGGTAGTATAGTAATCATGTTTTTCAGTGAGGAGGCGACGGCATGAACGCCGAAATTCTCTCCGTCGGGACCGAGCTTCTGCTCGGCGGCACGGTCAATACCGATGCGCGGGACATCTCCCTCGCGCTGGCGGAGCTGGGCATCAATGTCTACTGGCACACCGTGGTCGGGGACAACCCCGCGCGGCTCACCGAGTGCATTTACCGCGCGCGCAACCGCGCCGACCTCATCATCACCACCGGCGGCCTCGGCCCCACGTGCGATGACCTCACGAAGCAGACGCTCGCCCGCGCCTTTGAGCGGGAGCTCATCCTCGACGAGGAAGCGCTCGAGGACATCCGCGAGTATTTCGCCGAAAAGGGCCGCCCGTTCACCGACAATAACATTCAGCAGGCGTACCTCCCCAAGGGGAGCATCCGTCTGCCGAACGACTGCGGCACCGCCCCGGGCTGCATCATCGAAGAGGGCAACGTGCGCGTTGTCATGCTGCCCGGCCCTCCGCGCGAGTGCGTGACGATGCTGCGAAACTATGTGATGCCGTACCTCCAGAAGCTCTCCGGCGCGACCATCCGCTCGCACATGATCCGCTTTTTCGGCATCGGCGAGGGTGCGATGGAGGCGAAGCTGCGCGAATTCATGGACGGCGCGAACCCGACCGTCGCGCCCTACTCCCGCGAAGGCGAGTGCTGGGTGCGCGTAACGGCGAAGGCATCGAGCGCCGACGAGTGCGAAAAGCTCATGGAGCCGGTCGTGGACGACATCTGCGAGCGCATGGGCGACCTCGTCTACGGCATCGACTGCGCCTCGCTCGAGGAGCGCGTCCTGACGCTCCTGAAAGAGAAAAATGCCACGCTCGCCACGGCGGAGAGCTGCACCGGCGGTCTCCTCGCCCAGCGCATCACCGATATCCCCGGCGCGAGCACGGTGTTCCGCGGCGGCGTCGTGGTGTACACCGTCGATGCAAAGGAGCTGCTCCTCGATATCGACGAGGATTTCATCGATGAAAACGGCGTCGTGAGCCATCCGGTCGCCGCCAAAATGGCCAAGCGCGTCCGCAAAACGCTCGCAAGCGACATCGGCATCGGCATTACCGGCTGGGCGGGCCCCGACGGCGACGATGTCGGGCTCGTGTATGTGGCGCTCGCCGCGAAAAACGGCTGCTTCGTGCGCCGTCTCCAGTGCGGCCACGTCCCCCGCCCCCGCATCCGCCTCATAGCCGCCAGCAACGCCCTCGACATGGTAAGAAGATACCTCACCGGGCTGGATGTATAAGGGCAACACCGCACAATGTCGTCTGCGGCGCTTTGCGGATCTTTTTCGCCGACTC
>CAZKGZ010000322.1:0-1353 GCA_964552365.1 uncultured Oscillospiraceae bacterium
TCCGCAAAGCCATCCAGTTCCTGCTCGGCTCGAACATGAGCGAGGTCATCTCCATCTTCGTCGCCACCCTGCTCGGCTTCACGATCCTCGAGCCGGTGCATCTGCTGTGGATCAACCTCGTCACCGACTGCTTCCCCGCCCTTGCCCTCGGCATGGAAAAAGCGGAGAAGGACATCATGCAGCGCCGCCCGCGCAGCGCCAAAGCCGGCATCTTCGCCGACGGCATGGGCGTAGACGTCGCCTATCAGGGCATCATGGTCTCCGTGCTCGTGCTCGCCTCGTTCTTCATCGGCCACTTCATGGAGTCCGGCGTGTGGGAAGTCCCCGTCAACGGCAGCCCGGACGGCACGACCATGGCGTTCCTCACCATGTCCATGGCGGAAATTTTCCACAGCTTCAACATGCGCTCCCAGCGCGGCAGCATCTTCACGATGGGCACGCACAACATCGCCATCTGGCTCTCGTGCGGCGCAGCCCTTCTCATGACGACCCTCGTGTGCGAAGTGCCGTTTATCGCGGCTGCCTTCGAGTTCACCTCCGTGGAGCTCAATGAGTACCTCGTTGCCATCGGCCTCGGCTTCCTCGTCATCCCGATCGTCGAAGTCGTGAAGTTCTTCCAGCGCCTCGCCGCGAAGAACAAGCAGCAGAAAGCGTAAAGAAATACATAAAGACAGCACCGGACGATTCGGCAAAAGCGTATCGTTCGGTGCTGCCTAAATCGGAGCGATCTTCGCGCTCGTGAGACAGGCGCGGGGATCGTAATTCACCTGTTTGGAGGAAGACATGGCAGCGAATATACTTGTTGTATTGCTTATCGGCGTTTCCCTGTCCATGGACGCTTTTGCGGTGTCCGTGGCAAACGGTCTCGTTATGCGGCCGTTCAAATTTTCCTATGCGCTCTGGCACGGCATCTACTTCGGCGCGTTCCAGTTTCTGATGCCGCTCCTCGGCTATTTCCTCGGCAGCACGGTGTCCACCTATGTGAACGCCATCGCGCCGTATCTGAGCTTCGCGCTCCTCGCGTTCATCGGCGGCAAAATGGTCATCGAAGCCGTGCGCGGCGGTGATGAAGGCTCCGGCGGCATGGCGGTGCTCTCGCACAAACGCCTGCTCGTCCTCGCCATCGCCACCAGCATCGATGCACTCGCCGTCGGCGTGAGCTTCGCGTTCTCGTCCCCCGGCATGGGCATCGTTGCCGCATGCGCGCTCATCGGCTGCACCACCTTCACCATCGCCACCGCCGCGACCTTCGCCGCGAGCCGCATCCCCGGCATCCGCCCGAAAGTCGCCGAGATCTGCGGCGGCTGCGTCCTCATCGGCATAGGCATCAAGCTTTTGATCGAAGGCCTCGTA
>CAZKGZ010000323.1:0-1342 GCA_964552365.1 uncultured Oscillospiraceae bacterium
TCTCCCGCTCCATCATCAAAGGCGTGACCGCCGGCTCCGTGAAAGGATAAAGAGCCATAAAAAATTACACGCAGCAGCTTGAGAAGTTCTCCGTCTCAAACTGCTGCGTTTTTTATAGTTGATAGTTCTATCCGTTATTTGCCCCGTTGACGTTGGACGTCAAAAAGAGGCTCCCCCGATTTGGGGAAGCCTCTTGTGATCATTTGCGGGATCAGCCGTTTTTCTTGGTGCGGATCTCTTCGTTGATGCGCTCGAGGAAGGCGTCGAGTTCCATGGTGCCTTCGTCGCCGGTGCGGCTGCGGACGGAGATGGTGCCGTTCTCGGCTTCCTTGTCGCCGAGGATGAGCAGATACGGGATCTTCTGGTTGCGGCCCTCGGCGATCTTCTTGCCGATCTTCTCGTTGCGCAGATCCTTCTCCACGCGCAGGCCGGCCTCGTCGAGCTTGGCGGCGAGCTTCTCGGCTGCTTCGTTGGCGCGGTCGGTGATCGTGAGCACGCGCACCTGCACGGGGGCGAGCCACACGGGGAAGGCACCGGCGTAGTTCTCGGTGATGATGCCGATGAAGCGCTCGATGGAGCCGAGCACCACGCGGTGGATCATGACCGGACGATGCTTCTCGCCGTCGGCGCCGGTGTACTCGAGCTCAAAGCGCTCGGGCAGCTGCATGTCGAGCTGGATGGTGCCGCACTGCCAGGTGCGTCCGAGGCTGTCGGCCAGATGGAAGTCGAGCTTCGGGCCGTAGAAGGCGCCGTCGCCCTCGTTGATGACATAGCTCTTGCCCATCTCGGTCACGGCGGCCTTCAGGGTCTCGGTGGCGAAATCCCAGTCCTTCTCGTCGCCCATGTGGTCCTCGGGCATCGTGGAGACTTCGATCTCGTAGCTCAGGCCGAACACGGAGTAGACCTCGTCGAAGAGGCGGACAACGTTCTTGATCTCGTCCTTCATCTGATCCCAGGTCATGAAGATGTGGGCATCGTCCTGCGTGAAGCAGCGGACGCGGAAGAGACCGTGCAGCGCGCCGGAGAGCTCGTGACGGTGGACAAGACCCAGCTCGCCCACGCGCATCGGCAGATCGCGGTAGGAGTGCGGCTCGGATTTGTACACGAGCATGCCGCCCGGGCAGTTCATGGGCTTGATGGCATAGTCCTCGCCGTCGATGACGGTGGTGTACATGTTCTGCTTGTAGTGCGCCCAGTGACCGGAACGCTCCCAGAGGGCGCGGTTGAGGATCATCGGGGTGGAAATTTCAACATAGCCGTAGCGCTTGTGCACCTGACGCCAGTAGTCGATGAGGGTGTTGCGCAGCACCATGCCCTTCGGCAGGAAGAACGGGAAGCCGGG
>CAZKGZ010000324.1:0-1336 GCA_964552365.1 uncultured Oscillospiraceae bacterium
ACCAGTTCGATCCGGCTGTATTGGTAGATGATGACGGCAGAGTCTGGCTCTATACAGGTGCCGGCTTTACAAATGACGAGAAGCTGCGTGAAGAATACTTCGGCGGCAGAGAAATGAATGGTGGCTATGTTGCAGAGCTTGAGAAGGATATGAAAACGGTGAAGGCTGCCCCCAAATTGATGATCCCGGCCATGGGCTTTGCGGATGGAACCGGCTTTGAAAAGCATCCGTTCTTCGAGGCGAGTTCCATTCGGAAAATCGGGCAGCGTTACTATTTCGTGTACTCTTCCACATGGAGCCATGAGCTTTGCTATGCGGTCAGCCAATACCCGGATCGTGGCTTTTGTTTCGGCGGCACGCTGATCTCCAATGGGGATATCGGACTTGAAGGCAGGACCATGGAAACGCCCGCAAACTACATAGGCAATAACCACGGCGGTATGGTCGAAGTGAATGGGCACTGGTATATTTTCTATCACCGACAAACAAATTACAGCAGCTTTTCCCGGCAGGGGTGTGCAGAGCCAATCACGATTTTGTCCGATGGCAGCATTCGACAAGTTGAAATGACAAGCTGCGGATTAAATGGAGGCGATCTTGCGGGGAAAGGAACCTATCCTGCCGCTATCGCCTGCCGGCTTTATGCAAAGCCTGCGGCCACGACGATGGATGCAGCCGCAGCAAACAGAGAGATGCACCCGGCTTTTACCCAAAGCGGCAGCGATACGGACACTGTTGAGACACAGTATATTACCAACCTTCGGAACGGCGCGTGTGCGGTTTTCAAATATTTTGATCTGGCAGATACTTATTCCCTGAAAATCAAAGTACGCGGAAGTGCAGGGCAGGTACTTGTCACGGATGACCATACAGGAAGCGCATATGCGGAAATTATCACAAAAGAAAGCGATGATTTTCAAGACTATACCGCAGTATTTTCCGGTGGGACAGCGCATGCCGCCCTTCGATTTACCTTCCTGACGGACGGTGCAATGGATTTCCAATCCTTCACCCTTGCTGCAAATTCAGAGAGCGCCATTCATCCCGGTGAGATTTGGACGGATACAGAGGGGAAGCGCATAGAAGCCCACGGCGGTGCATTGTATTACGAAAATGGAACATATTACCTGTACGGGGAAAACAAGGAGCACACAGACGGTAAGAGTGAAATCTGGACCTATGGCATTCGCTGCTATTCATCGAAGGATCTGATAAACTGGAAAAATGAGGGGTTCTTGATCGAACCAAACTTAGCAGACAGAAACAGTCTGCTGCACCCGCATTTCCGTATGGACCGGCCGCATATCGTCAAAAGCCCATCCACCGGAAAATATGT
>CAZKGZ010000325.1:0-1334 GCA_964552365.1 uncultured Oscillospiraceae bacterium
CTGGATTCCGCAACGGCTTTGCGGTATAATCAAAATGAAAAATTATCGGCTGCCGGAAAAACGGCGGCCGGATCTGCGGAGGATATATACCGATGCCGAATATACATGTTCTCTCGCCCCATGTCGCCGATCTGATCGCGGCGGGCGAGGTGGTGGAGCGCCCCGCCTCGGCGGTGAAGGAGCTCCTCGAAAACGCCATTGACGCCGGAGCGCGCACCGTTGTGCTCGAGATCCGCGCCGGAGGGCGGGATTATATCCGCGTGACCGACGACGGCGTCGGCATGGCGCCGGAGGACGCGGGCGTGTGCTTCCTGCGCCACGCCACGAGCAAGCTGCACGATGCGCGCGGGCTCGAAGCCATCGGAACGCTCGGCTTCCGCGGCGAAGCGCTCGCGGCCATCAGCGCCGTGTCGCGCATCACGCTCACCACCCGCGCCCGCGGCGCGGACATGGGCGTGCGCATGGAGGTGAACGCCGGCGAGATCGAATCCATGGAGGAGACCGGCTGCCCGGAGGGTACGACCATCGTCGTGCGCGACCTCTTTTTCAACACCCCGGCGCGCCAGAAATTCATGGGCTCCGACCGCAGCGAGGGCGCGGCGTGCGTGCAGAGCGCACTGCGTACGGCGCTCGGCCGCCCGGATGTGAGCTTCCGGTGCCTGCGCGACGGACAGGAGGAATTTTTCTCCCCCGGCGACGGCACGGCCAAGTCCGCCGTCTACGCGCTCCTCGGCCGCGACACGGCGGCGGGACTTCTCGATGCGGACACCGAGAATGAGGGTATCGCCGTAAAGGGCTTCGTGTCCGCGCCCGGCTACTGCCGCGGCAACCGCAGCGCGCAGTACTTTTTCTGCAACGGCCGCCCCATCCGCTCGCGCTCGCTGCAGGCCGCGCTCGAGCAGGCATACAAAAATACCGCCATGGTCGGCAAGTTCCCCGGGTGCGTGCTCTACATCACGCTCCCGAACGGTCTTGTGGACGTGAATGTCCACCCGACGAAGGCGGAGGTGAAATTTGCGCGGGAAAAGGCGGTCTTTGACGGCGTATATTACGGCACGCTCTCCGCGCTCGGCGAAAAGAGCGCCCCGCAGGTGATGTCCGCGCAGCCGCAAAGCTCCGCCGCTCCCGCCAAAGCGCCGGGCGCGAATGCCTCGGCCAATGCGCGGCAGGATTTCTTCCGCTCCATGGACAGCGCGCAGTACCGGAAAGAATACATGAGCGGCGAAAAAAAGAGCGCCCCGGCGGTGCGCGACAGCGCGCCATACCGCACGGAGACGCGAAGCACCTCCTCCTCCGGCGTGCCGGTGCGCACCTACACACCGTTCGCTCCCGCC
>CAZKGZ010000326.1:0-1329 GCA_964552365.1 uncultured Oscillospiraceae bacterium
AGCATCATCACGACCACGACGAGCACGACCACGAGTGCGGCTGCGGTCATCATCACCACCATCACCACGGCCACGACGCCGACGAGGTGTTCACCTCCTGGGGCCTCGAGACCGCGAAGAAGTTCACCGAGGAAGGCCTCCGCGCTGCGCTCACCGCGCTCGGGGACGAGGCAAAGTACGGCATCGTGCTGCGCGCCAAGGGCATCGTCGCCGCGGAAGAGGGCGAGTGGATCCACTTCGACTACACCCCGGGCGAGATCAACATCCGCCGCGGCAGCGCGGGCATAACGGGCCGTCTGTGCGTCATCGGCCACGACCTGCACGAGGACGCCGTCGCCGAGCTCTTCCGCTGAAAGGAAACACCGAACGATGGCTAAACAGGTTCCCGTCTACCTTTTCACCGGCTTCCTGGAGTCCGGCAAAACAAAGTTCGCGCAGCAGACGCTCGAGGACAGCAGCTTCAATAACGGCGACCGCATCCTCCTCCTGGTGTGCGAGGAGGGCGTGGAGGAATACGATGCCTCCTCGTTCGCCTCTCCGACCGTGTTCGCCGAGACCATTGAGAATGAAAGCGATCTCACGACCGAGAATCTCGCGGCGCTCCTCAAAAAGCACCGCTGCGAGTATGTCATGGTAGAGTACAACGGCATGTGGATGCTCGACACGCTCTACACGAACATGCCCAAGGAATGGGTCGTCGCGCAGGAATTCATGTTCATCGACGCGCGCACCTTCCTCAATTATAATAACAATATGCGCCAGCTCATGGTCGACAAGCTCCAGAGCTGCGAGCTCGTGGTGCTCAACCGCTTCCCCGCAGGGGACGAGGATCTGAAGATGCAGGCGCACAAGATCGTCCGCGCCGTGAACCGCCGCTGCGACATCGCCTTTGAGACGCCCGACGGCAAGGTGACCTACGACGACATCGAGCTGCCGCTCCCGTACGACCTCGACGCCCCGGTAGCGGAGATCGCCGACACGGACTACGCCATTTTCCTGCAGGACATCATGGATAAGCCCGACAAGTACAAGGGCAAGACCGTCTCGCTCAAGGGCAAAGCCATCACGAAGTCGCGCAGCCTGAAGAAGGGCTACTTCTACTTCGGCCGCGATGTGATGACCTGCTGCGCCAACGACATCCGCTTCATCCCCCTGGCCGCCGAAACGGACGACACCGGGAAGCTCACGAACCTCGGCTGGTACAAGCTGACCGCCCGCATCGACATCCGCACCCTCCCCAACGTCTACGAAGGCCCCGGCCCGGTCCTCCACATGGTGTCAATAGAACCCTGCCCAGCCCCCGAGCAGGAAGTCGCGACTTTCTACTGA
>CAZKGZ010000327.1:0-1327 GCA_964552365.1 uncultured Oscillospiraceae bacterium
TATGGAATTACAGGCTCGCTTTGGCTTTCTCGCACAGAGCGGTGAAAGCGGCGGCATCATGAATGGCGAGCTCGGAGAGCATCTTGCGGTTCATGTCGATGCCCGCCTTCTTCAGGCCGTGCATGAAGGTGGAGTAGTTCATACCGTTCATCTTGCAGCCGGCGCTGATACGGGTGATCCACAGCTGACGGAAGTCGCGCTTTTTCAGCTTGCGGCCGACATAAGCGTAGCGGCCGGACTTCATCAGCTGCTGATTTGCCATTTTATAGTGACGGGACTTGTTTCCCCAATAACCCTTGGCAAGACCCAGCTTTTTGTTTCTTCTCTTGCGCGTCATCATCGCGCCTTTGACTCTGGCCATCTTTTACGTCCTCCCTTATTTGTACGGAATCATCTGCTTGATCGTGGGCGCGGTGGTGGCGTCCGCATAGGCGCCCTGACGGAGGCCTCTCTTACGCTTGGTCGACTTCTTGTTGAGAATGTGGCTCTTAAAGGCGTGGGCACGTTTGACCTTGCCGGTCTTGGTGAGATTGAATCTCTTCTTCGCGCCGCTGTGAGATTTCAGTTTCGGCATCTCGGAATATCTCCTTTACTTTTTGTTTGCTTGTTTGTCGGGGGTTTTGGGAGAGAGGAACATGAACATGTTTCTGCCTTCCATCTTGGGGTTCTTATCCATGGTGGCAATGTCGGCACACCGGGAAGCGAAGCTCGTGAGAAGCTGCTCGCCGATGTTGGTGTGAGCCATTTCACGGCCGCGGAAACGAACCGTGACCTTCAGCCGGTCGCCGTCCAGGAGGAACTTCTGTCCGTTCTTCAGCTTGGTATTGAAGTCGTTGTCACCGATGCCGGGAGACATACGGATCTCTTTGATCTCAATGATGCGCTGATTCTTGCGGGCTTCCTTTTCCTTTTTGGTCTGCTCAAAACGGAACTTGCCGTAGTCCATGATCTTGCACACAGGCGGCTTCGCCTGCGGGGAGATCAGAACAAGGTCCATCTCGCGTTCTTCCGCAATTTGGAGCGCTTTGTCACTCGACATGACGCCGAGCTGTTCGCCCTCTTCGCTGATCAAACGGACTTCCGGCTCGCGGATCTCTTCGTTGAGCAAATGAGTCTGGGTAGCGATCGTTAAACACCTCCGAAATAAATCACTGACGCTTTCCGCGCCGTCCATGAATACAAAAAAGCGGATACGCAAACCGCATCCGCACATGATCCGACTTAGATTCTAAGTCAAACGATGTTGACCGCGGCGCGCTTTTGCGGCCGGGTGAGACCGGAAACAGTCTGCTTTCTTTTTAGCGTGATTATTATAATCGCTTATGCT
>CAZKGZ010000328.1:0-1323 GCA_964552365.1 uncultured Oscillospiraceae bacterium
AATACGGCTTATCAAGAGTGGTGGAGGGAACGGCCCTGTGAAGCCCGACAACCTGTGCTTTGAGCATAAGGTGCCAAATCCGTCGGCGGAAGTCGAAAGATAAGATTTTATTATCGCTCCGCTGTCTGAAGGCGAGGCGATATTTTTTATGCAGGAGGACACTATGGCAAACTATCTCTTCACTTCCGAGAGCGTCACGGAAGGGCATCCCGACAAGATCTGCGACCAGATCTCCGATGCCGTGCTTGACGCCATCCTCGAGCAGGACCCCGAGGGTCACGTGGCGTGCGAGTGCACGGCGACGACCGGTCTCGTGCTCGTTATGGGCGAGATCACCACGAGCTGCTATGTGGACATTCCGTCCATCGTGCGCGATGTCGTGCGCGATATCGGCTACGACCGCGCGAAGTACGGCTTCGACTGCGACACCTGCGCGGTGCTCACCTCCATCCATGAGCAGTCTGCGGACATCGCCATGGGCGTGAACGAGTCGCTCGAGCGCAAGCAGGGCGGCGAGGGCGACGATCTCACGAACGGCGCCGGCGACCAGGGCATGATGTTCGGCTATGCGTGCGATGAGACTCCCGAGCTCATGCCGCTGCCCATCTCTCTCGCTCACAAAATGGCGCGCCGCCTCACCGAAGTGCGCAAGAACGGCACGCTCTCCTATCTCCGCCCGGACGGCAAGACGCAGGTCACCGTCGAGTACGATGCCGACAACCGCCCCGTGCGCATCGATACCGTCGTCATCTCCTCGCAGCACTCGCCCGAGGTCTCGCTCGAGCAGATCCGCGAGGACCTCATCCGCGAGGTCGCGCTCCCGGTCATCCCCGCCGAGCTCAACAAGGGCGACATCCGCTTCTTCATCAACCCGACCGGACGCTTCGTCATCGGCGGCCCGCAGGGCGACACCGGCCTCACCGGCCGCAAGATCATCGTGGACACCTACGGCGGCAGCGCTCCCCACGGCGGCGGCGCATTCTCCGGCAAGGATCCCACGAAGGTCGACCGCAGCGCCGCATACGCCGCGCGCTATGTGGCGAAGAACATCGTCGCCGCCGGCCTCGCGCACCGCTGCCAGGTGCAGCTCGCCTACGCCATCGGCGTGGCGGAGCCCGTGAGCGTGAACGTCACCACCTTCGGCACCGGCACCGTCTCCGACGAGAAGCTCGAAAAGGCCGTGAAGCAGGTATTCGATCTGCGCCCGACCGCCATCATCCGCGATCTCGACCTCAAGAAGCCCATCTACCGCCGCCTCGCCGCCTACGGCCACATGGGCCGCGAAGACCTCGGCGTAGCCTGGGAAAAGACCGACCGCACCGA
>CAZKGZ010000329.1:0-1323 GCA_964552365.1 uncultured Oscillospiraceae bacterium
CTTTCTTTCATCACTCGATACTTTTTTAGCCGTACTATTTCATAGTATGGTAATTTGTGATGCAAAGAATGTCTTTGGAAGCTAAGGCTTTTCAGGCGGCACAGATTACACTGTGCCGCTTATTTTTTTGGAGGAAAAGAATATGATCGTCATTTTGAAGAACGGCGCCGCCGAAGAAAAGAAAAACCAACTCATCGACTGGCTGGAGGGACAGGGCCTGAAGATCCACACCTCCGTCGGCGAGTATCAGACGATCCTCGGCCTCGTGGGCGACACGAGCCGCGTGGACATGGATCTGATCGCGAGCCTCGGCATCGTGGATTCCGTCAAGCGCGTGTCCGAGCCCTTTAAGTGCGCGAGCCGTAAATTCCACCCGGCGGACACCGTCGTGCAGGTGGGCGATGTGCGCATCGGCGGCGGCAACTTCGTGATGATCGCCGGCCCCTGCAGCGTGGAGACCGAAGAGCAGATCGTCGGCATCGCGAAAGCCGTCAAAGCCTCCGGCGCGCAGATCCTCCGAGGCGGTGCCTTCAAGCCGCGCACCTCGCCCTACGATTTCCAGGGCCTCGCCGCAACGGGCCTTGAGCTTCTCAAGATCGCCCGCGCGGAGACCGGCCTTCCCATCGTCACCGAGCTCATGGGCACTTCGTCCCTCGACCTCTTCGAGGATGTCGACATCATCCAGGTCGGCGCGCGCAATATGCAGAACTACGACCTCCTCAAGGAGCTCGGCAAGATCCGCAAGCCCATCCTCCTCAAGCGCGGCTTTGCGAGCACGCTCAAGGAGCTCCTCATGAGCGCGGAGTACATCATGGCGGGCGGCAACGAGCAGATCATCCTCTGCGAGCGCGGCATCCGCACCTTCGATGACTTCACGCGCAACACGCTCGACCTCGCCGCCGTGCCGATGCTCCGCGAGCTCACGCATCTGCCGGTCATCGTCGACCCGAGCCACGCCACCGGCCTTGCGCGCATGGTGCGCCCGATGGCGCTCGCCGCCACGGCCTGCGGTTCGGACGGCCTCATCATCGAAGTCCACAACGATCCGATGCACGCTCTCTGCGACGGCGCGCAGTCCATCCGCCCCGAGGAATTCGACTCGCTCGCCAAGGAAGTGCGCATCATCCGTGAGGTAGCGGTAAAATGACGGTCGGTATCGTCGGCCTCGGCCTGATCGGCGGCTCGCTCGCCAAAGCATACCGCGCCCACGATGCGCGCGTGCTCGCCTTTGATACGGACACATCCGTCCTCTCGTTCGCGCAGCTCGACGGCACGGCGGACGGCGTCTTAACAAATGATCTCCTGTCGGAATGTGACCTTGTG
>CAZKGZ010000330.1:0-1311 GCA_964552365.1 uncultured Oscillospiraceae bacterium
GGGACACGGAGCGCACCGACCTGCCGCACCCGAACACCATGGAAATGCGCGCCTACAAAAACGGCACCCTCACGGCGCGGCTCACCGCCCTCTCCGTCGGCGGCGGCGCGATATCGATCCCCGGCCGTCCCGACACCGACGCGCCGGAGGTCTACCCCGAGAAGAGCTATGCGGAGATCTCCGCCTTCTGCAGCACGAACCGCCTGCGCCTGAGCGACTATGTGTTCCTGCGCGAGGGCGAGGAGCTGCGCAGCTACCTTTTCGGTATCTGGAACATCATGAAAAAGAGCGTCTCGGACGGCCTCACGCGCACCGGCGAGCTGCCGGGCGGACTGCATGTGGAGCGCAAGGCGCAGTATCTCTACAACCGCCGCCACATCGATGAGAGCCCGCAGACGCGCGAGAACCGGCTCGTGTGCGCCTACGCCTTCGCCGTGGCGGAGCAGAACGCCTCGGGCGGCGTCATCGTCACCGCGCCCACCTGCGGGGCGAGCGGCGTGATGCCGGCGGCGCTCCTTTATATGCAGGAGAGCCGCGGCTTCTCCGACGAGGATGTCGTGCGCGCGCTCGCGGTCGGCGGCATCATCGGGAACCTCATCAAAACGAATGCGTCCATCTCCGGCGCGGAGTGCGGCTGTCAGGCCGAGATCGGCTCGGCGTGCTCCATGACCGCCGCCGCGCTCGGCGAGCTCTTCGAAATGGGCCTCGGACAGATCGGCTACGCCGCCGAGGTCGCCATGGAGCACCACCTCGGCCTCACATGCGACCCCATCGAGGGCCTCGTGCAGATCCCGTGCATCGAGCGCAACGCCGTGGCCGCCATGCGCGCCATCAATGCGCTCTCGCTCGCGAACTTCCTCTCCGAAACGAGCAAGATCTCCTTCGACACCGTGGTGCACACCATGTACGAAACGGGCCGCGACCTCAACCGCGTCTACCGCGAGACCGCCGAAGGCGGCCTTGCCAAGAACTACCGGCCCGAAAAATAATATGCGGCGTTTCCGCACTCTGCCTCCTCTTGACCCCAAGAGGAGGCTTTTTGTAAAAATCCCCGAGAAAAGTGTTGACATAAGGGGCCGTTTTACTATATAATCCATATTTGTCTGATTATCTCTTATTCTGCCATCTGCGCCGGTTTTGCCGGTGTTGAGAATAATGGGAAAAAATATGAAAGGATGTGTACCCAAATGATCCGTACCTACCAGCCCAAGAAGCGTCAGCGTGCCAAAGAGCACGGCTTCCGCAAGAGAATGGCCACCGCCAACGGCCGCAAGGTCCTGTCCCGCCGCCGCGCCAAGGGCCGCAAGGAAC
>CAZKGZ010000331.1:0-1305 GCA_964552365.1 uncultured Oscillospiraceae bacterium
ATAAATGTACCGGGACCTGACGCGCGGCAGCATCGTCCGCCCGCTTCTTCTGTTCGCTTTGCCGATGCTCGCGGGAGATCTTCTGCAGCAGCTCTATAATATCGCCGACACGCTCATCGTCTCGCGCGTGATCGGGCGCGATGCGCTCGCCGCCGTGGGGAGCGCGTATACGCTCATGATCTTCATCACGTCCATCCTCCTCGGCCTTTCGATGGGCGCGGGCGCGCTGTTCTCCATTTTCCGCGGGCGCGGCGACGATAGCTCACTGCGGCGGAGCATCGTCCACGCCTTCGGCCTCATCGGCGCGTGCGCGCTGCTCCTCACGGCGCTCGCCTACGCGCTCCTGCCGCAGATCCTTGCCTTCCTGCAGGTGCCGGAGGATGTGTCGCCGCTGATGCGCGCCTACCTTCTCGCCATTTTCGCGGGCATCCCCGCCACATTTCTCTATAACTTCTTCGCCTGCCTCCTGCGCGCCGTGGGCAACAGCGCCACGCCGCTCCTCTTCTCCGGCATTTCCGCCGTGCTGAATGTGGGGCTCGACCTTCTGTTCGTGCTCGTCATCCCCTGGGGCGTCTCGGGCGCTGCGTGGGCGACGGTCATCTCGCAGTATGTCGCGGGGCTCGGACTCATGATCTTTACGCTCCTGCGCTGCCCGTCCCTCCGCCCGAAGCGCGGCGAGGTGCACTTTGACGGCGCGCTCCTGCGCGAGATCTTCTCGCTCTCCTCGCTCACCTGCGTGCAGCAGTCGGTGATGAACTTCGGCATCCTGATGATCCAGGGCCTCGTGAACTCGTTCGGCGAGATCGTCATGGCGGCGTTCGCCGCGGCGGTGAAGATCGAGTCGTTCGCCTATATGCCGGCGCAGGACTTCGGCAACGCCTTCTCCACGTTCGTCGCGCAGAACTACGGTGCCGGGCAGAGCGAGCGCATCCGCAAAGGCACGCGCCGCTCGTTCGCTCTCGTGCTCGGCTTCTGCGCGGTCATCTCCGCACTCGTGTTCGTCTTTGCCGAGCCGCTCATGCGCCTCTTCATCTCCGCCGGGGAGACGGAGGTCATCGCGCAGGGCGTGCACTATCTCCGGTGCGTCGCGCCGTTCTACTTCGGCATCGGTTTCCTTTTCCTCTTCTACGCGCTCTACCGCGCCGTGAAACGCCCCGCCATGTCGGTGGTGCTCACGGTCATCTCCCTCGGCACCCGCGTGGCGCTCGCCTACCTCACCGCCGGCCGCTTCGGCGTCACCGGCATCTGGGCCGCCATCCCCATCGGCTGGATCCTCGCCGACACCACCGGCGCCGCCGTCTGGCT
>CAZKGZ010000332.1:0-1299 GCA_964552365.1 uncultured Oscillospiraceae bacterium
TCTTGTCGTCGGTGTCCATGCAGTATTCCATGCCGGCAAACTCGTTCTCAACGAGCTTCTCGAAGAGCTCCTCGTCAAAGGCGGCGTGCTCATAGGAGAACTTCGGCTTGCCGATCTCCGCGACCATCTTGTCGATGAGGTCGAGCATCGGCTGCACCATCTCGTGCGCCTTCACGATGCCTTCGTACATGACATCGTCGGGGACCTGATCGGCCTCGGACTCGATCATGACGATCTTCTTGTGAGTGGCGGCGATGGTGGTGGTCATGCGGTTGGTCGCCTTCTCGGCGGCGGTGGGGTTGAAGAGATACTTCTCGCCGTCCCAGCCGAGGACGATGCCGGCGATGGGGCCGTTGAACGGAATATCGGAAATGGAAACAGCGGTGGAAGCGCCGATCATAGCGGCGATCTCGGGGGAGCAGTCACGGTCGACGGCGAGCACTTCGCAGGCGATGACAACATCGTTGCGCAGGTCGGTGGGGAAGAGCGGACGCATCGGGCGGTCGATGAGGCGGCTCGCGAGAATGGCGTTCAGCGAGGGACGGCCCTCGCGGCGGTTGAAGCTGCCGGGAATACGGCCGACAGCGTAGAGCTTTTCGTTGAAGTCAACGGAGAGAGGGAAGTAGTCGATGCCGTCCTTGGGACGAGCGGAAGCGGTAGCGGTAACGAGCACGCGGGTGTCGCCGTAGCCGACGAGCACAGCCGCATTGCACAGCTCTGCCATCTTGCCGACCTCCATAAAGAACGGACGGCCGCAGTAATCCATCTCATACCGCTTGTAATTGGGGAATTCCTTGTGCTTGATGATCATTCTTTCATACTCCTTATATACACATATTCACACGAACTAAACAAAAGCCTCGCCCTTAAAAAGCCTCGCAGAGTTCCCGCCCGCAGGCGGGAATGAAGTTCGATCATTTTCTTCGGCGACATGCGCGTCGAAGAAAATACTTCTCGCGAAGCGGAGTGTCGACCGGCCCGCAAGCGGGCCGACGAGGCGCGGAGCGAAGCGCAATTCCCTCGTTCGGATGCTTGCATCCGAACGAAGCGAAGCGCAGCCCCTCAAATGTGAGCCGCAGGCTCGCATTTGAAGAAAAAATACGGAGAGACAATATTCACTTGTCTCTCCGTAAAAACCTTCATAACCCTCGGCAGGGATGCCGCAAATTACTTGCGGATACCCAGTTTTGCAATGATAGCGCGGTAGCGCTCGATGTCCTTGCGGGACAGGTACTCAAGCAGACGGCGGCGCTTGCCGACCATCTTGTACATGCCCAGACGGCTGTGGTCGTCGTTGGG
>CAZKGZ010000333.1:0-1292 GCA_964552365.1 uncultured Oscillospiraceae bacterium
CATAGAGCTTTTCTGCGGCAGCAAGGATCTGCTCTTCCGCCAGTTCGGTGCCGTTCCGCTTATGCTCGGCCAAAATGCCCACGACATCGGACAAGTCGTTTTTGTATTTTCGTCCGGCTTTCAATTTCATTGCGACCAGATATTCCGCCGAAACGGTACGGACATTCAGCACACCGTAATATGTTTTACAGTATACGGAAACTTCGGCAAGGCGTGGGGAGTACGAATCGGTTTTCTTGAAATCGTCGTTGAGCTAACCGTTCGGAAGATGCAGTCGGTCACCGACATGGTTTATGGCATCCCGCATCGCGGAAGAGGCCAAGATGACTGCGTCGATGTCGGTCGTCATTTCACGGAAACCGTAATTTTCCAGTACGGCTGCGCCGCCAATCAAAATAATTTCCGCGGGCATATGCTTTCCGACAAGCTTGCGGTATTCTTTGCCGAGTTCTTTAAGGGCCATGTTGAGGTTATCTTTGCCGAAAGTTTCAAACGACATTTCGTATCTCGCTTTCTACGATATTGAACCGCATAAATTCGGGAATAGCGTTTTTCGCGGCATCCTCTTTTATTTTGTCATTTCCCGATGCGGCCGCCATGCTGAGTACACCGGCGGGATACAAGGCGGTCTTCAGCTTTGCACGGCGCAGCACATCGTACTTTGAGCAGAGCGGGATATCGTTTATACGGCTGATATAGTCTACCATCGCGAGAAGATAGAGGCTCTCGGGATAGCATTTCTTTTTATAGTACAGGGTTATATCATCCCGCTCGAGTTGCTCGGCCAGAAAGTCCAGATCGCCGAGTTCTTTCAGCCGATGGCAGATCCTGCTTTTGAAAAGCTCAAAAGCCGGCCGCTTGTCAACGGTCGGTTCGATCAGTTCTTCCATAGAAACATCCAGCGCTTTAGCCAGCCGATACACCGTCTCGGCACTGCATTTGGAAAGCGCCGTTTTGCCTGAGCAAATATCCGAAAGCGTTGCATACGGCACCCGGCTTTCTTTCGACAGCCGATACCGTGTGATATTCCGGCTCGCCATAAGCTCGTCCAGTTCCATGCCTGTCCCTCCTCTCAATAGATCCGTAAGACATTATAACGGTATACCGTTATAAAATCAAGAGGTTCTTTTCCGGACTCTCTCCGGCAAATGATGTCTATTCCGAAAAAGTGCGGCAAAGCACCTTTTTTCGGAATAGGCTTGTTTCGTTTCGGGCGGGGTGTATCCGGCGGGGGGGTGTGGTATTATAAGGGGCAATGTTTTTTGGGGGAGGTGACCGTGTAATTTTGGGTG
>CAZKGZ010000334.1:0-1288 GCA_964552365.1 uncultured Oscillospiraceae bacterium
GCCGTCGTACTCCCACTCGGTGCTGTTCGCGGTGACCTTGATCGGCGTGGTGTTCGCCGTGATCTCGAGGGTGCCGTCCACATAGGTGATGTCGTAGCTGTCTGTGACAGATTCACCGGCGGCGTTGCCGATGACCACGCTGGAGGCTACGTTGCGTTCCTGTCCGACGAAGGTGATCTCGCCGTCCACGTCGATGGCAAGGATGTAGTCACCATCCGCCAGGTCGGTGGTCGTGTAGCTGTCCTTCGTGAGAGGCTGTCCGTTGTACTCGCGGGAGGCGGAGTCAGCGGTGATGGTGATGGGTTTCTTGTTGACGGTCAGCGTGCCGTTCTTCGTGGAGATGTCGTAGTTCTCCGCGAGCGTGCCTTCGTTCAGAGCGTAGGTGAACTCGTTCTCGCTCGAGCCGGCCTTCGTCTGCGTGCCGGTCACGGTGCAGGTCGCGCCTTCACCGGTGACGAAGCCTTCCTCGCCGACGGTCACGGTGCTGTTCGTGAGAGCCTTTCCGTCGTAGACCTTTTCGTCATCGGCGGAGGTGAGGGTCACGGTGCGCTTCGTGATGGTGAGCGCCTGCTCGCCGGTCACGTAGCCGGAGTAGTTCGGCGTGGAGACGCGGACCTGAACGGTCTTGCTGTCGGAAACGTTCTTCGCGGTGATGGTGCTCGGATCGGTCGTCCAGGTCTCGCCATCGACGCTGTACTCGATCTTCAGCTCATTGCCGTTGGTATCGACTGCAGTGGCGGTGCCGGCGGTGTAGGTCTGACCGTCGTAGGTCTTCTCCACATCGGTCGTGGTCAGAGTTACGAACTCCTTGATCGGAGCCTGTTCAATGACCAGCGTGCCGGGGACATAGGTGATCTCGTAGTGGGAAGTGATATCGGTGCCGTTTTCCGTGATCACGGCATCGGCCGGAACGAGCTTATCGGTGTAGGTGCCGGCGTCGGTCGCGGTGAAGGCGATCACTGCGGTGATGCTGTGGCCTTCCTTGAGGCCCTTGACGGTGCAGCCGTTTCCTCCGTGAGGCTCGGCATCATAGGTTACGGTGTTGTCGTTCGCGGTGATGACGATGCGGATGGAGGTCTTGGCGTCGACGCTGCTCTCGGCGGTCGGATCGGCGGGCTGACGCTCGGCGTCGGCTGCCTTCGGAGCGGTGCCGCTCACGTTGACGGTGTTGGTGACCTTGCCGTAATCGCCGCTGCCGAGATCGCTCTCCTGCACGGTGTAGCTCGTGGTGAGGGTCTTCTTCGCATCAACAGCGAGGGTCGGGATGGTCTCTTCAAGGCCGGTCAGC
>CAZKGZ010000335.1:0-1275 GCA_964552365.1 uncultured Oscillospiraceae bacterium
GTGTCGAAGGCGGCGGACAGGAGGGAGGTCAGGATGAATACGGGCCAGGCGCCGAAGAGGGTGCCGGCGGCGATGGGGAGGAAGCTGAGGAGGGCGTTGGCGGCGTGGATGCGCTCGGCTTGGCACATGGCCTGCGCGATCTCCTCCCACGAGTGAAGGCGCGGGTCGAAGAGCGAGGCATCGGCGGTCGGCAGTTTGCTTTTCCACCTTTTCGCGCCGAGCTTCTCGTAAAATGCCGCCTCACGCGCGGAGACCCGATAGCGGCGGCGCCGGAGGTCGGCATTATTGTGCATCGCGGCGTCGTACGCCCGCGCGACGAGCAGGCGCATGGCGAAGTGATAGAAGACCGTCCCGCAGGTGATGGCGAGCGGGAGCAGCGCGCCGAGCGCGGTGAGAGCGTACCCGACGGCGAAGGCGGCCGTCCCGACGAGGGAGACGAGCGCCGTTTTTATCATGAGACCGGTCATTTCATGCCTCCCCGGCGGGGCGCTCGGACTCCTTGTGCTCGGCGGCTTTCGTGCCGAGGACGGAGCGGATCTGCCGCTTTGATGCGGCAGGCCAACGCTCTGCCATATGCGCGGCGATGCGCCCGGCGGACGCGTCCGGGCTCTCGCCGTAGGCCGACGTCACGAGGTCATACCCCCACAGGCGCTCGGGCGTGGAGTAGAGCGCGATGTGCCAGCCGTACGGCTCGCCGCGGCGGTTCGTGCGCTGCCGGAAGTCGCTCACGCACAGGTACATTTCTGCCTGCAGCGCCGTCAGGACGCCCTCGAAGCCCTTTTCGCCCTGCCGGCCGAACCCGGCTTTTTCCTTGAGCTCAAAGGAATAATACTCCGCGTCCGACCGCTCGCCGGCGTAGAGATCCATGATCTTCTTCTGCCGCGCGGACGCCTTGGCGTCGTCCCAGAGCGCGTCGAAGTCGTAGCCGTCGCGGCGGTAGTTGGCAAAATACGGCAGCCATTTTCGGGAGATAAACCCCGCCTTTTTCTCGAAGAACTTGCCGTAGGCGACCTCATGCCGCCGCGCGAGGATCTCGCGCCACTCCCACGGATCGCGCTCCGTGTCGCCCGTCCACCAGAAGTCCGGCGCGGTGTGCTCCTCGAGCGAGAACCCGTCGATATTGTTCCGGAAAAGCGGCAGAAACCCCACGCGCTCAATATACGCCGAAGCCTCATCCACACTCCGGATACACCCCGGATCGCTCCACGAAACTCCGCGCATGATCCACTCTCCGCTTTCATTGCCCATGGTGATGACCTCCTTGTGTGATGCGGC
>CAZKGZ010000336.1:0-1172 GCA_964552365.1 uncultured Oscillospiraceae bacterium
TTAAGGAGGACTCGCGGTGAGTTTTTGCGATAAGTGCGGGGCTTATATTCCGATTGGGGACACGGTTTGTCCGGCTTGCGGATATGACCCTGAGGCGGAGGCGAAGAAGGCCAGGGAAGAGGCGGAGCGTGCCGCGGCGGAGGAGCGCCTTCGCGCGGAGAAAGCCGCGGCCGAGGCTGCGGAGAAGGCGCGTCTCGAGGCCGAGCAGCGGCAGCGCGAGGAGCAGGAGCGGCAGCGTGCCCAACAGCAGCAGCGCTGGCAGCAGGATCCGCGGCAGTACACGCACTCCGGCGGGCCCGCGCAGGGGCAGTATGCCTCGCAGCGCACCGGCACATCGCAGGCGCACTATGCCTCGCAGCGCACCGGATACAGCACCCAAAACCAAAGCTCCTACTATGACGAGACCATGCGCAGCCGGGCGGGCGAATCGGTGAGCAATCAGAAGCTCTCCGTGCTCTCGTACCTCGGCCTGTTTTGGCTCATCCCGTTCATCACGCGCAAAAATGACGCCTTTGCGCGGTACCATTCGAATCAGGGACTGGTGCTGCTCGTCGCGGCGGCGCTTCTCAATGCGCTCGGAAATGTCTTCTCGATCTTCTCGGTCGTCGGCACGCTCGGATATCTCGCCGGTGCGGTCTTCGGCATAACCAACGTTCTCCGCGGCAAGCGTGAGCCGCTGCCGCTCATCGGAAACTTCAACTTGCTGAAATAAACGGAGGGAAAAATGAAAGCGAAAGTTTATTTTACTCGTGAGATCAGCCCCGAAAAGGTGCTCGAGCTCTACCGTGCGCTCGGCAAGGAGCTGCCCGGCAAGGTCGCCGTGAAGGTCCACTCCGGCGAGGAAGGCAACCAGAACTTCCTGCATCCCGAGTTCTGGAAGCCGGCCGTCGAAGCCGTGAACGGCACGGTCGTCGAGTGCAACACCGCCTACGAGGGCGCGCGCAACTTCACCGAGCAGCACCGCCGCCTCATGCGGCAGCACGGCTGGTCCGAGGTGTTCGATGTGGACATCCTCGACGCCGAAGGCCCCGACCTCGAGCTGCCGGTCGAAAACGGCAAGATCCTGCACAAGGACATCGTCGGCAAGGATATTCAGAACTACGAGTCCATGCTCGTGCTCTCCCACTTCAAGGGTCACCCCATGGGCGGCTACGGCGGAGCGCTCAAGCAGC
>CAZKGZ010000337.1:0-1170 GCA_964552365.1 uncultured Oscillospiraceae bacterium
GATCATAATAGCAATGCATTATTATATATGGAAACCCTCCGTTTGGCAAGCCCCCGAAAACGGAGCGAGTGCGATTGCTTTGGGCAGCACTGCAGACAAATTTGTTCTTAAAATATTTTCCGAAATGTGCTTGCCAACGGCGGGGTTTTCGCATATAATCTACGGCATCACCTGTGGGAGGTGTTTTTTATGCGAATGAAGGATGTTATCATATCGGTGCTGGGCGTGCAGCAGAGCATGAACGGGCCGGACTCGATGGAGCTCGTCACCGCCGGGCAGTACGGGCAGGACGACAAGGAAACGCTCCTCACCTGGCAGGAGAGCGAGCTCACCGGCATGGAGGGGACAAAGACCTCGCTGAGCGTGAAGCCAGACGGCGTGGTTCTCTCTCGCGAAGGCGCGCTCACCTCGCGCATGGAGTTTGAGGAGGGGCAGAAAAAATACTTCCTCTATGAGACGCCGTTCGGCTCGGCCACGATGGGGCTGGACACACGGCGCATCATCAACCGCCTCGGCACGCACGGCGGCGAGATGGAGATCGAGTACAGCGTCGACATGGACCACACGATCGTCGGACGCAACCGTTTCTTCATCCGTGTGCAGGAGCCGCGCGAGAGCCACATCAGCGACATTTCCTGGCCGAATTAAGGGCTCGTTCCCCACTTCGCGAAAATGCGAAAAAAAGACTTTCTTTCTCTCTTGCTTTTTTTCCCGGGACAGTATATAGTTTACATAAGAAATTATTCGGGAGCGGAGAGAATCGATGAAGTCGACGGGAATTGTACGCAAAATTGACGAGCTCGGGCGCGTGGTGCTGCCGATCGAACTGCGGCGGACACTGAATCTGGAAGTGCGCGACCCGGTGGAAATATTCATTGACGGCGACTCCATCGTGCTGCGAAAATACGATGCCGCCTGTCTCTTCTGCGGCGCGCCGCGCAACCTCCTCTCCTACCGAGGAAAGCAGATCTGCCGCGACTGCCTCCGCCGCCTCCGCGAAGAAACCGCCGATAATTGAACACCCAAAGAAAAACGGCCCCCGCCGAAAAGCGGGAGCCATTTTTATTGTTTGAAGTAACCCTGCGATGTTTGCGCCAAAGCGCAAACGAGCCGCTTCCTGCAAAGTTTGCGCCAAAGCGCAAACGAGCCGTTTCCCGCAAAGTTTGCGCC
>CAZKGZ010000338.1:0-1167 GCA_964552365.1 uncultured Oscillospiraceae bacterium
CCGCCGAAGGAGCGCGCGTTCCTTCTCTGGAAGAAGAGCTGGGACTTCATCCTCGAGTATGAGGATGACTGCAAATTCTACCTGCGCTACTACTATTCCGCAAGCCACCGGAGCGTCTCGAACAGCGCGCACATGGAAAGCTACCGCAAGATCTTCGAGAGCGCGGAGCCGTACTTCAAGGAAGGCACGCCCACCGTTCTGCTCATCCACCAGATCTTCGACACGATGCTCTGCTTCGCCGCGCGCGTCATGAGCGGCGAGGAGGAGAACGACGATTTCCTCGTGCACTGGGCGTTCGAGCAGATCCTCGCGTTCGTCGTGCCGCACGTGCGCCCTGAATTATTCGCAAAGAAGGAATCATAAACCGCATGCAAACCGTGAAAAAAATCTGGGACGTTGTCAGCACGATACTCGTCGTACTGGTCGTGATCCTCGCGCTGCTGCTCGTCGGCGCGCGCCTCTTCGGGCTCAACGTATATACGGTGCTCTCCGGCTCCATGGAGCCGACCTACCACACCGGCTCGCTCATCTATGTGAAGAGCGTTGACCCCTATACGATCACCGAAGGCACGGTCATCACCTTCATGCTCGACGAGGACACCATCGCCACCCACCGCGTGATGGGCATTGTCCCGGACGACGAAGATCCCACGGTCATCCGCTTCCGCACCAAGGGCGACGCGAACGAGACCGAGGACGGTACGCTTGTCCACTATAAGAACGTGATCGGCGTGCCGGTCTTCTCCATCCCGAAGCTCGGCTATGTCGCGAACTATATCCAGCACCCGCCCGGCATGTACGTGGCCATCTCCGCCGGCGCGGTCCTCCTGCTCCTGGTCTTCCTCCCGGATGTTTTTGCGCCCTCGGACGAAAAAGAAAAACTGACCGAAGAGTACGAAGGCCGCCACATAAAGAAAAAATAACCGCATTTTCACCCCTTTTCCCCGATTTCGGGGGAGAGGGGATTCGGCGTCTTTATTGAGACCTTGCAGACGGGCGAAAAATGCGCCTGCAGACGGCGGACGAAACCCCCGTCGGCGAGCTTCGCCGCCGACAGCCCCCTAAGAGGGCACGAGATGGTTCGTGCGCATCCGGCTTGCAATCGTACAAGCCCTTGGCTCCCCTGAAAGGGGAAGAATCTCCCCGGCGGGGAGAGATGTCGGCAAA
>CAZKGZ010000339.1:0-1161 GCA_964552365.1 uncultured Oscillospiraceae bacterium
CGACTCGGGCGTGGAGCTCGGGGTCGGCGTCGCGGTCGGCTCGGGCGTCGGGGTGGCGGTCGGTTCGGGCGTGGGCGTGGGGCTCGGCATCGGGGTCGCGGTCGGCTCGGGCGTCGGGCTCGGGGTCGGCGTGGCCGAGGACTTCACGTGGACGACACACTCGCCGTCCGTGTAGGTCCACCGGTTATCCGCGCTGGAGAAGAGGCACACGACCTTCCAGCCGTCCATTGAGGCGGGGACATTGGAGATGACGAGCGTCGTCCAGTTGCCGCCGGAGGTCTGCAGGCCGGGGAACTTTTCGGCGGCCACATCGAAGATGACCTCCGTCTTCCCGTCGGCACTCACGAAGCGCCATGCGCACCAGGCCCAGCCGGTGGCGTTGGCGATAAAGGTCGCGGCTCCGCCCTCATCGATGGTCTCCGATGTGGGCTGCTTGGTGATGACCGGCGCGCCGGTCGCGGCCGAGGCGGTCGGGGTGGCCGTGGGCGTCGTACCGCCGGGCGTGGGCGTCGGATCCGAAGGCGCGGCGGTTTTGCCGTCGCTCACGGCGACCATCAGCGTCCAGCTCTCGGTCCAGGTGTGCGTGCTGTCCTTGTAGGACGTGGTGCCCGAGACCTGATAGTTTCCGGCAACGGTCGGCGTACCCGCGAGGCAGGATACGGCGCCCGATTTGCCGAGCGACATTCCGGGAGGGATGGCGCCGCCGGTCGCAGTCACCTCGGTGACCGTATCCGTGTCGGCGTTGCCGGATGTGATGGTGATGTTTTTATAATCGCCGACCGTGGCGCTGTCTTTCACTTCGGCGGCCAGCGTCGGTACGGCCAGAGCGAGCAGGAGAACGGCGGTAAGTACAAGAGAAAGCAGTTGATTTCGCTTTTTCATGGGTTTCTCCTCCCTATACACTTATACAAACTATATTATACCACACTCCATGCGGAATACGCCACACAAATGTACGGTTTTTAAGAAAAAATATGGGACCCCGCCGGAAAAGCGGAGTCCCGTTTGAATCGAATATTTATCCTTTCACACCGCCGGATGTCAGACCCGAAGTCAGGTGCTTTTCGATGAGCATGAAGAGGATGACGACCGGGATGGTCGCGAGGAGCGAGGAGGCGAAGAGGTACTGCCACTCGATCATGTTGAAGGACGAGAACTGCG
>CAZKGZ010000340.1:0-1158 GCA_964552365.1 uncultured Oscillospiraceae bacterium
TCATTTTTAAGAACCTCATTTAAGAATAACAGAATTCTCTCTTTGATTTCATCAGCATAAAAGCAGTCTTCCCCATGGCCCGCTCCCTCAAGCACATAGAAATCGGAACGTATCCCGTTTTTATGGAGCGCATCATAGAAACGCTCACTCTGGATGATCGGGACAGCGCGGTCAGCGCTGCCATGCAGGATCAGAAACGGCGGCGTGTCTTTTCCGATGTAGCTGATTGCGCTCGCGGAGCGTGCATCCTGCTCCGTGTAATCATTTCCAAGGAAATCGTGCAAAAGCCATTCCGGAACATCGTGTCCCGCTGCTGAAAACGGCGTGTGCAGCATATCGACGATTCCGTAAAAGTCTACCGCCGCATGAACCGCACTGTTTTCACCGAGATGATCTCCGACATCAAAGCGACGGTCATATCCCGTTACAGCAGCAAGGCTTGCAAGCGTTCCGCCTGCGGACTCGCCCATGATCGCAACTCGGCCTTTGTCGATACAATAGTCAGCTGCATGCGCTTTCAGGTAGCGGATCGCACTTTTTACATCCTCCAGTGCAGCGGGGAACATTGCTTGGGAGGCAGTCCTGTACTCCACGCTTGCGACAACATAGCCCCTTTCCGCAAAATACAGAAGCTCCGGCATCCATACTGCCCGATCCACCAGCCGATAGCTTCCACCGCATATCCAGATAATCAAAGGAAAGCGTTCCTCTCCGGTGCGGTCCTTTGGCGCAATCAAATTCAATTTCAAATCTTCACGGGTCGCCCCAAACCACGCCGGTACATTGGAGAAAGCAATGTCCGGGATCAACGATAAAACCCTATGAGAATTCCCTGCAAGGATCGTTTGTTTCATCTTCTTGTTCTCTCCATAAAAGCAATGATTCGGTCCATAACCTCGCTCTGATAGCACAGTTCATCGCCATGCACCGCATCTTCTACGATCAGGAGGGAAACGTCGGCTCCTGCTTTTTTCAGCACTTCATAATAATACTCGGATTGCTCCACCGGAACGATTGGATCATCCTTTCCATGTATCAGGAAGAATGGGGGAAGTTCCGCATCGAAATACGTGTCGGCACTGATCTTTCTCTGATCTTCCGCGGTATAGTGCGCTCCCAGATATGCCCGCATGGTCCAATCCGGAACATCATCACTGA
>CAZKGZ010000341.1:0-1150 GCA_964552365.1 uncultured Oscillospiraceae bacterium
GGTTTGCGAGTTTGCTTTCGATCAGCGCCGCTTTTTCGTCTTTTCCCATCAGGCGGTAATACTCGCACCACAGCGTGAGGGACTGGAGCGGGATGAGCTCGGTGTCGAGCGGCATTTTCTCCGTGATCTGCTCTTCCCGCAGGGAGCAGTCGTACAGCCGGCCTTCGCTCACAACGGCAAAACCGGCGAGGGCATCCACATCGATGCCGTCGATCACATACTCCGCAAAGACTTTCGTGCGGTACCTGGTGCTCGGGACGGGCGGCTGCCGTTCCCCAAGCTCGGACAGGATGGCGTTGGCGCGGTCTGCGTCGGGGAGCGCGATCATGAGATCAATGTCGTGAAATTCGGACGCGATCCCCTTGAAGTAGAGGAGCATCGAAGCCCCCAGCGCCCACACGATCCGCTCTTCATTGAACCGGTGCGCGATTTTCTTGAGCACCTCGATTTTTTCCCGTACCGTCGGCTCCATGACTTCACTTCTCCTCAAAATTCAGCACCTGGCGGCTGTCGTAGCCCTGCTTTTTGAAGTCGGAGAAGAGCACATCCATCCGCACGGGCGTGATGCGCAGCAGGTGCATCGGATGTCCCTCGTCCGCGAGCCTGCGCAGTGCGGCGACCGGGATCTTTTTGTATTCCGCGTGCGCGACATACTCCGAGGACATCGGCTCGACGATCTCCGCGCGGCCCATGACCTGCACGCTCCGCAGAGAGCCGAAGTTCGGGTCCTTCTCGAATACGGCGAGGCTGACATTGCCGTTCTTCCCGAGACCGACAAACTTCTCACCGCCCTCGGTGAAGATCCAGAACTTTCCGTCATGATAGCTGTACTCCAGCGGCGTGCAGCGCACAAATTCGCCGTACCCCGTCGCCAGCGCGCAAACGGAGCTGCCCGCGAGATACTCCTCCACAACAGGCTTCAGCTGCTCCGCCGGCATCTCTTTGCGCTCTTTCTCCTTCCAGAAATTCGCCGCCGATCTGTACTGTTCTTCCGTCATATTTTTTTATCACCTTTCCTGTGATTCAATTTCCCGCTCGATCCATGCCGTCAGGAGCTTCACGATGCGCTCCTGCTCGTTTTCCGTGAGTTCACGGCCGGGCGGGATGTGATACCATTTGCTCAGGCATCCGCGGCAGCAGCAGGCACAGG
>CAZKGZ010000342.1:0-1131 GCA_964552365.1 uncultured Oscillospiraceae bacterium
AGGCGCTCGCGGATCTGGCGGCTCGTGACGAACTTGCCCTCGCGGCCGGCGAACGGGGAGTTGTTGACGGAGAACGTCATCTCCATGGTCGGCGCGGAAATTTTCACGAACGGCAGGGGCTCGGCGGCTCCCTCGGCGCAGATGGTGTCGCCGATGGTGACATCGCCGATGCCGCTCATCGCGATGATGTTGCCGGCGGTCGCTTCGGTCACGGGGACCTTCGCGAGACCGCTGAACTCGTAGAGCGAGACGGCCTTTGCCTTGCGGGGCACGGCGTCGGGCGCGTGGTAGTTGCACACGGCGATGGGCTCGTTCTGGTGGATGACGCCGCGCTCGATGCGGCCGATGGCGATGCGGCCGACGAACTCGTTGTAGTCGAGCGAGGAGACGAGCATCTGGAACGGAGCCGAGGTGTCCTGATCCGGCTCGGGGATGTACTCGAGAATGGTGTCGAAGAGGGGCTTGAGGTCGGTGCCGACGACATCGGGCGAGTAGGACGCGGTGCCGTTTCTGCCGGAGCAGAAGAGCATCGGGGAGTCGAGCTGCTCGTCGGTGGCGTTGAGATCCATGAGGAGCTCGAGCACCTCATCCACGACCTCGTGGATGCGCTGGTCGGGACGGTCGATCTTGTTCACGACGACGATGACGCGGTGGCCGAGCTCAAGCGCGCGGCCGAGCACGAAGCGGGTCTGCGGCATCGGGCCTTCGGCGGCGTCCACGAGGAGGATAACGCCGTTGACCATCTTGAGCACGCGCTCCACCTCGCCGCCGAAGTCGGCGTGGCCCGGGGTGTCGACGATGTTGATCTTCACGCCGTTGTAGGTGACGGCGGTGTTCTTTGCGAGGATCGTAATGCCGCGCTCGCGCTCGAGATCTCCCGAGTCCATAACGCGCTCCACGACCTCCTGGTTTTCACGGTAAACGCCCGACTGCTTGAGCATCTCGTCGACCAGGGTGGTCTTGCCGTGGTCAACGTGGGCAATGATTGCAATGTTGCGAAGCTTCATACGTTTTATCCATCTCCAATTTTCAAATCCGGCGTAGAATTATATCACAGTGCAAGCCATATGAAAAGACTTTTTTGCAAAAATAAACTGATTTTTCGAAGATTTTTCTTTGTGAATTCAACGA
>CAZKGZ010000343.1:0-1131 GCA_964552365.1 uncultured Oscillospiraceae bacterium
TGCCGAATCGTTCGGGGCTGTCCCGGAACGACCCGGACACGATTTTCCGGGGCTGTCCTGTGTAGTTTTTTATTTGGAATGATACGGCAAACGATGGGGAAAAACGATGGGGAAATTATATCTCAAAAGCTTCGTTGAGCTTTTTGAGGTGCTCTTTCATGCGCTCCACGGCGCTGTCGGGGGCAATGATGCGGATGCCGCCGGCGAAGCCGCAGATCCAGCCGAGGAACGGCTCGGACACCACCACGGGTACGGTCACCGTGAAATATCCCTCCCGGTCGGCGGGAACGAGGATCGTATCCGCACCGAAGCGGTCGATGACCGCACCGGAGAGCGTGCTGCGGCACTCGAGACGGACTCTCTCGGCCGTTCCGGAGAACATGCCGAAATGCGCATCGGTGTAGGTGGACATATCGATGGCCTGGAACGCCTCGCGCCCGTCGCGCTTTTCTTCCGTCACTTCCAAACCGTCGATCTTGTCCACGCGGAAGTGGCGGATGTCGGCGCGGTCGCTGTCGTAGCCGACGAGATAGTAGTTCTCGTCGTCCCACAGCAGAGCGTAGGGGGAGACATTGTACCACGCGCCGTCGCGGCGGCGAATGCGTTTTCCGTGCGCATCGTAGCCGATATAGTGGAAGCGGATGCGGCGGTCACCTTCAATGGCGGCGTGCAAATCGTCCACAATATAGTAAATGGACTCGTTCATCGTCTTGATGCGGTTTTTTACCCACACCTGACGGTGAAGCTCCTTGGCCTGATAGGTGCTCGTGAGATGCTCGATCTTGGAGATGAGGTCGAGGGACTTCTTATGCGTGATGAAGCGCGAGGACTGTATGCTGTCCACGAGGAGCCGCAGCTCCGCAAGCTGAAATTCACGCTCGCCGACATACCAGCCGCGCTTATTGCCGCTGCGCTCGGCGTTCACATCCACGCCGAAATTTCTCAGCGCTTCGATGTCGCTGTAAATGCTCTTGCGCTCGGCGCTCACGCCCTGTTTTTCGAGATACGAAATGATCTCCTCTGTGGAGACCGGGTGCTCATCATCGGTATTGCTTTCCAGATACTGCCGCAAATACAGCAGCTTGAGCTTCTGATTGGGGGCTTTCGACAAGGCACTCATCTCCCGAATAT
>CAZKGZ010000344.1:0-1130 GCA_964552365.1 uncultured Oscillospiraceae bacterium
GAACGGAGGTGCTGTTATGCCGAATATTCTGGATTATTTGGAGTGGCGCGGAGATGTGCCGTTTTCGGTGTCGCCGCCGAATGAGGTGGACAACTACATCCACTGCAAGATCGGCACGCTGGACTTCACCGGCATCGTGCCGGAAAATGAACTGTATATCCCTCTGCCGCAGGCGGTGGAGGCGTATTTTGCCGCAGGCGGTGCGGAGAAGCTCGGTGCTCTCTCCTCGCCGTATATCACGAAGATGATCAAACGCCTGCCGGAGACCGTGCGCTTCCGTGAGGTCATGCTCACCGGCTTCCGCCACATTCTGGACGAGCGCAAGACCGAGCAGTTTTCCGCCCTCACGGTGCGTCTGCCCGGCGGACTGCACTATGTGACCTTCCGCGGCACGGACGATACGCTCGTCGGCTGGAAGGAGGACTGCCTCCTCACCGTCATGGACGAGATCCCGGCGCAGCACGACGCGCTCGAATACCTCACCTGGGCGGCCTCGGTCTACCCGGGAAAGCTCGCCGTCGGCGGGCACTCCAAGGGCGGCAACCTCGCCATGTACGCCGCCGCGATGGCGGACGAGAGCGTGCAGGAGCGCATCGACCGCGTGTACAACAACGACGGCCCCGGCTTTCAGGAAAAGATCCTCTCCTCCGAGGGATACCAGCGCATCAAGCCGCGCATCAAGACCATCCTCTCGCAAAACGCCATGGTCGGCACGCTCCTCTGGCACGACTGCGACTATACGGTCGTGAAGAGCAACGCCGTCCTCGTCGGCGCGCACGACGGCTTCACCTGGGAGACCACGCCGACCGGCTTTGTCCGCTGCGATGAGCTCTCGCCCTCGGCCAAGGCGTTCGATACGGCGATGGAGGAAGTTCTCTCCGGCATGAGCATGGCGGAGCGGCGCGAATTCATCGAGGAATTTTTCGACACCCTCAGCGCCACCGGCGCCGTCACGCTCAGCGAGCTCTCGACGAGAAAGCTGCGCGAAGCGCTCCGCCTCGTCCGCGCCGTCCGCACCGAGCCGAGCCTCCACAAAATGGTAAACGACGTCATAGAAGCCATGGCCAAAAGCTACGCCGCCGAAAAAAACTGGACCCTAAGCCGCCTGACCATGCCCAACCCTTTGCGCC
>CAZKGZ010000345.1:0-1126 GCA_964552365.1 uncultured Oscillospiraceae bacterium
TGAGAGCGCGGATGGTCATTTCGTTGAAGTTAACATTGGTCACGGTGGTGAAAAGGCCGCCGATGAGCAGGTCGCGGGTCTCATTCGTCAGCGTCTCCTCGTCCTTCACGGCACGGGAGAGCGCGATGAGCGCTCCGGTCAGCTCGTCCTGCAGCTGCGCGATGCCGGCACTCTTGCCGCACACGCCCGCTTTTCCGGTGCATCCGGTGCACCCCGCCGTCTGCTCGCACTGAAAACAAAACATTCTGATATCCTCACTTTCTTTGTTGTCCCGATTTATCTTCCCGCAGCACCCTCTGCGGAACTTCTTGTCATGAGGATATCATAAGCAATTCAACAAGTCGGTTGAATATTCAACGCAAGAAAAAATACTTCAAAAAATTTTTCCCCGCGGTGTGCTCGGCGTGAAGAGCATTGCCGCGGGGAACCGTGCTTTCAGTATGTTTCTTTTTCGGAGACGCACTCGGATTTGAGCTTGCCGACCAGATACTGCAGGGCGTCTACGGCGTGGGGGCGGATGTCGGCGCCGATGAGGACGAGCATGATGTCGTCGCCGACGGCGAGAGCGCCCTCGTTGAGCCAGACGCGGACATAAAAGACGCCGTCGAGCTGCCGCGTTTCCGCAATGGCCGCCTCGACCTTCGCGCGGTCATAGGAAAACTCCATCCCGGCCACAGGCGCGGCACTCTCGTCGCCGAACCGCGCACGAGCGCGGGCCGTGGCGCGCACGACGCCGTTGTGTGTGAGGTACATGCCGACATTCGCGGCGGCGGGATCCTGCTTGGCTTCGCGCAGCCATGCATCGACGGACGGCATTTTATTGCCGCGCCGCTCCGATTTCTCTCCGCCGTCGGCCGGACGGTTTGCGCGGAGCATTTCCGTGACATGGGCGATGGGCTCGAGTACGGCGGTGAGATTCTCCTTCGCCGCCCGTTCGCTGCCGGGGACGTTCACAATGAGCGTCCGGCCGCGGATGCCGGCCTCGGCGCGGGAGAGACAGCCTCTCGCAGTGACCTTGCAGCTCTCGGCGCGCATGAGCTCGGGAATGCCCGGCACGCGCCGCTCCGCAGCGGAAAGCGTTGCCTCGGGCACGATGTCGCACGGAGAAAAGCCCGTGCCGCCGACC
>CAZKGZ010000346.1:0-1119 GCA_964552365.1 uncultured Oscillospiraceae bacterium
GCGGCGGTGGCCTGAGAAGGATAATTTTATGGATATACGCAAAACAAGGACCTGGGCGGAAGTGTCCCTCTCGGCGCTCCGCCATAACGCACATGAAATTCAAAATGCCCTTCCGGAAGGCTGCGGCCTGCTCGGCGTTGTGAAGGCCGGCGGCTACGGTCACGGCGCGGTCGAAGTCTCGGCGGCGCTGCGTGAAGCGGGATGCCGCTATCTCGCCGTCGCCTGCCCGCAGGAGGCGCTCGCCCTCCGCGAAGCGGGTGAGACGCTGCCCATTCTGATCCTCGGCGCGGTCGATGCGGCGTTCGCATCCGACATGGTGAAGCACAATATCACTCTCTCCGTGGAATGCGCGGAAAAGGGCCGTGCCCTCTCGGAGCGGCTCAAGCCGGGTGAACGGCTGAAAGTCCATTTGAAGCTCGACACCGGCATGGGGCGGCTCGGCTTTCGCGTAAAGGACGAGGAAAATCTCCTCGCCGCCGCGGAGGTCGCAAAGCTCCCGAATCTCGAAGTCGAGGGCGTATTCACGCACTTCTCCGTCTCGGACACGCCGGGCGAGGAGGCATATACCGAAGAACAGCTCGCGCTCTTCCTCTCGTCCGTGGAAAAGCTCGAGAGTATTCTCGGCCGCAGGATCCCCATCCGCCACTGCGCCAACTCCGGCGCGGTGCTCTCCTGGCGCGGCAAGGGCGCGGCACTCGACCTCGTGCGCCCGGGCATCCTCACCTACGGCGTCTACCCCGACGTGGAGCGCGGCGGGCTCGACCTCACGCCGGTCATGGAAGTCAAAAGCCGCGTGAGCGCGATCACGCACCACAAAAAGGGCGATTCCATCAGCTACGGCCGCCTCTGGACGGCAGAGCGGGACTGCACGCTCGCCGTGCTGCCCATCGGCTACGCGGACGGACTGCTGCGCGCCCTCTCCGGCAAGCTCGAAGTGCAGCTGCGCGGCCGCCGCGTAAAGCAGGTCGGACGCATCTGCATGGATATGTGCATGCTCGATGTGACCGATATGCCGGAGGTATCCGTCGGCGATGTCGCCACGGTATTCGGCCGCGGCACCGACGGCGGCCCGACCGTCTCCGAACTCGCCCGTCTCGCCGACACCATCCCCTACGAACT
>CAZKGZ010000347.1:0-1092 GCA_964552365.1 uncultured Oscillospiraceae bacterium
GTGATGATGGCCATCTTGTAGACCTCGTCGGCGTTGCAGCCGCGGGAGAGGTCGTTGATGGGGGCGTTCAGACCCTGCAGGATCGGGCCGTAGGCCGCGAAGCCGCCCAGACGCTGAGCGATCTTGTAGCCGATGTTGCCGGCTTCGATGCAGGGGAAGATGAAGGTGTTCGCGTAGCCGGCGACCGGGGAGCCGGGGAACTTGAGCTGTCCGACGACCGGCGCAACGGCGGCGTCAAACTGCATCTCGCCGTCGATGGCGAGGTCGGGGGCCATTTCCTTGGCGATCTTGGTGGCCTCGTGGCTCAGGGGCACGGTCGCGCCCTTGCCGGAGCCGTTGGTGGAGAAGGAGAGCATGGCGACCTTCGGGTCGATGCCGAAGATCTTCGCGGTCTTGGCGGTCTCGATGGCGACCTCCGCGAGCTTCTGGGCGGCGGAAACGGTGACGTTGCCTTCCTTGTCCTTGCTGTCCTCGTAGGAGATGTTGATGGCGCAGTCGCCCATGGCGAGGAGCTCATCGCCGCGCTGCAGGATCATGCAGGAGGAGACGAGGTGAGAGCCGGGGCGGGTCTTGACGATCTGCAGTGCCGGACGCACGGTGTCGGCGGTGGAGTAGGTGGCGCCGCCGAGCAGGGAGTCGGCCACGCCCATCTTCACGAGCATGGTGCCGAAGTAGTTGCCCTTCTTGAGGAGCTCGCGGCACTCGTCCGGGGTCATCTTGCCCTTGCGGAGAGCGGCCATCGTGTCGACCATCTCATCCATGCGCTCGTAGGTCGCGGGGTCGAGGATCTCGAGACCTTCGATATCAAAGCCGCCCTTGGCAGCCTCGGCGCGGACAACGTCCACATTGCCGACGAGCACGGGCGTGAGGAAGCCGTCCTTCTTCAGACGGGCAGCGGCCTCGAGGATACGGGCGTCGTGTCCCTCGGTGAACACGATGCGGCGGGGATTTGCCTTCAGGATCTCGATCAGCTTATCAAACATAGTGAAAACCTCCGATAAAAATTGGCTCCGCTGCTACAGGGCGCGCGGAGCCTTTGTTTTTCAGCACAAATATATTATCACGAATTGAAGAAAAGTCAACCGATCAGGG
>CAZKGZ010000348.1:0-1080 GCA_964552365.1 uncultured Oscillospiraceae bacterium
AGCCGCCGAGACAGCCGCCGGCCCGGCGCCGATGATCACGGCATTGTATTTCATAGAAAGTGCCTCCTCCGCGCTGCACGCAGAATTTTCTACTTATTATTATAAACACTCCGCTTTTCTTTTGTCAATGAACAGGTCTTCCGCTTGCATTGCGGCTTGCTTTCATGTATACTGTAAATAAAGTTCAAGGATGGGAGGTGTCGATATGTTGGTGAAAGCCGAAGCGCTGGAGATCCTTGCGTCGGTATATGCTTCCTGCAATAAGATCTCGGGCGGAAAGATCCGCGATGCCATCCTGTACGGTTCGTATGCGCGCGGCGAGCAGAGCGAAGAATCGGATGTCGACATTCTCCTGACTGCCGACCTTACGCAGGAGCAGATTTCCGATATGCGCCGCGACTTTGCCGCGCTTGCCAGTGCCATCAGTCTTGACCGCAATGTGACGGTTTCCGTGCAGGTCGTCCCTCTGAGCCAGTTTCTCCGGTATGCCGATTTTCTTCCGTTCTACCGCAATGTTCTGAAGGAGGGCATCCGCTATGCTTCCTGAGCAGAATGTTGAGATCTCCAGAGCGAGGCTCGACCATGCGGAAGAATGTCTGCGCGATGCGAAGCTGCTGCTCGCCGGTGAAAGCTACCGAAGCGCCGCCAACCGCGCGTATTATGCGGTTTTTCATGCCATGCGTTCCGTTCTCGCTTTGGATGGAGTGGATATGAAGCACCACAGCGGCATTATCGCCGAATTCCGAAAGCGTTATATAAAAACGGAGATTTTTCCCGCTGCCCTTTCGGAGATCATTTCCGAGCTTTCTTCCGTGCGAGAGGGAAGTGACTACAATGATTTCTTCATTGTGTCCAAGAGTGAGACGGTGCGGCAGGTGCAGGCTGCGGAGGAATTTCTTTCGGAAATTCAGTCCTATTTACGCAGTCAATATTCGTAAAACCCATGCAGACCCGTTTGCGGCTCAGCCGCAGGCGGGTCTGTTGTGACAATGTTTACGCAGGCATGCGGCATTAACCGGCGGAATTTATCCAATATAATTGTTGAAAATTCAAGTGCAATCGTATATAATAATCGTCATT
>CAZKGZ010000349.1:0-1076 GCA_964552365.1 uncultured Oscillospiraceae bacterium
AAGCACAGGCGGCCCCGTTTTCGGAGCCGCCTGCAGTCTACTCAAACGAGACCCGCTGCGCCGGGCTCTCACGAAAAAGCGGATGAGTCTTTCTGCAAGGCTCACCCGCTTTTATCGTTTTATTCGTCTAAGGCGTCCGTTTCCCAGACGCTGCTCATGCCGTAGTCGAAGTAGATGATCTGACCGCTCATGTAGGAGAAAATGCGGCTGCCGATGGCGACGAGCGGCCAGCCCATTTCCTCGGCCGTGGCCCAGCGGCCGCCCCAGCTGTCGAGGAATATAGCCTCAATGACCTTTTTGCCTTCCTCGGCGTTGCCGGTCGGGGAGGTGTTGCGGTTGAAGTCGTCCGTGAGGCCGGTGATTGTATTGCCGGGGTTGATGGCGTTGAGGCGGATCTTGCGGTCAATGTACTCCGGCGCGTGGACCTTGAGCTTCACATAGGTGCACAGACACTGCTTGGAGAACACATAGCCGTTTTGAATGACATCGGGGTGCGCGGCGTACCAGTCGAGCGCGGCCTCATAGGTTGGCGCATTCACGACCGCGGCGCAGTCGGCGAAATTGTCCTGCCAGCCGTAGCCGCCTGTGGAGGCGATGATGTTCACCGAGCCGTTGTCGACGACCTTCGGGAGCACCTTTTCGAGCAGGTATTTGTGCCCGAGAAAGTTCACCTTCTGCACTTCGAGCGCGTTGGACGCATCCGCCTTGAGCGCGATGCCGTGGCAGAGGAAGAGCGCGTCGATCTTCCCGGGCAGCGCCTCCGCAAGCGCGTCGAGATCCTCCTTCACGCCGAAGTCCGCATGAAACTCGCCGGCGACCGGGAAGTCGAGCGTGCTGTGGCGGCCGTTTTTGCGGCAGACGGTGTAGACGTTTGCCCCAAGCTCGTGCAGCAGCTGCGCCGCCGCAAGGCCCATGCCCGAGTATGCGCCCGACACAACGACGGTCTTGCCCTCATAGCCGAACAGATCCTTGATATCCATAGATTTTCGTCCTTTCCTTCATATGAAAAAGGAGCCTCTGCGGGCTCCTTTTTTGGGGTATCGGTGTTGTATACGGTTTACTCGATGGCCTGCAGT
>CAZKGZ010000350.1:0-1074 GCA_964552365.1 uncultured Oscillospiraceae bacterium
GGATGACCTTTCCGCCGGAGCCGATGACTTCGCGGATCTTGTCGGGGTTGATCTTGATGTTGATCATCTTCGGCGCGGTCTTGGCGAGCTCGCGGCGCGGTTCGGGCAGAGCCTTGAGCATGACCTCGTCGAGGATCTGGAAGCGGGCTTCCTTCGTGATGGCGAAAGCTTCCTTGATGATCTCGTGCTTGAGACCGTCGTTCTTCAGGTCCATCTGAATGGCGGTGATGCCTTCCTTCGTACCGGCGACCTTGAAGTCCATCTCGCCGTGGAAGTCTTCCACGCCCTGAATGTCGATGAAGGTGGTGAAATCATCGCCGTCCTGAATGAGGCCGCAGCTGATGCCGGCGACCGGCGCCTTCAGAGGCACACCGGCGTCCATAAGGGCCAGCGTGGTGCCGCAGATGGAGCCCTGGGAGGTGGAACCGTTGGAGGAGAGCACTTCGCTCACTACGCGGATGGCGTAGGGGAAGTCCTCAACGGACGGAATGACGGACTGCAGCGCCTTCTCCACGAGAGCGCCGTGGCCGTACTCGCGGCGGCCGGTGCTGCGGGCGGCACGCGCCTCGCCGGTGGAGTAGGAGGGCATGTTGTAGTGGTGCAGGAAGCGCTTCTCGGTCTCGTCCCAGATGGTGTCGAGCTTCTGGGCGGCGGAGAGAGTGTTCAGCGTGGCAATGGAGAGCACCTGCGTCTGGCCGCGGGTGAAGAGGGCGGAGCCGTGGACAACGGGCAGCACGCCGACTTCGGCGCTGAGCGGGCGGATCTCGTTCATGGCGCGGCCGTCAACACGCTTGCCGGCAAGCAGCCATTTCTTTACGACCTTCTTCTGCAGCTTGTAGAGGATCTCGTCCATATACTGCATCATGTCGGGGTGGTCGGCCTCGTACTTCTCCTGCATGGCGGTGACCCACTCGTTCACGCGGGCTTCGCGGACGTTCTTGTCGTCGGTGTCCATGCAGTATTCCATGCCGGCAAACTCGTTCTCGACGAGCTCGTTGAACAGCTCCTCGTCAAACGAAGCGTGCTCGTACTCAAACTTTGGCTTGCCTATCTCTGCGACCATCTTGTCGATGA
>CAZKGZ010000351.1:0-1053 GCA_964552365.1 uncultured Oscillospiraceae bacterium
CTTTATTCGGCTTTGACCGGGCAGCGGTAGCGCCATTTGCCGGCGGTCTTTTTGCCGTACTCGATGGCTTCTTTCGGGCAGAGGGTGAGGCAGGCCATGCAGTGGGTGCAGTTGTCTTCCCACACGGGGTGGCCGTCCTGCAGCGTGATGGCTTTGGTCGGGCAGGCTTTGACGCATGTGCCGCAGCCGACACAAGCATCGCTTACGGTGAAATCTTTGGCGTGCAGCGCCATTTTGTAAAAGCCCGGGTTCACGGCGCCGCTGAGCATTTTGTCCATGGCGCTCACCTTTACGGCGGGGAACGGCTTTCCGTCGCGGATGCACTCGGCAAGGGCTGCGATCGTCGGCTCGGCCGCTTCCACGATCTTCACGGACTCCTCGCGGCTCGGGACGGAGAACATGGCGAGATAGTTTTCCGGCATGATGACCTTCGCGCAGCCGCAGAAGGTGAGGCGTTTTTCCTCGCACAGCTCTTCGGCGTACTTTCCGGCGTTGCCGTTGCCGTCGCCGCAGGTCATGACGAAGTAGATGTTCTGATTCCCGCGCAGGAGCGTGCGGCGCAGATGGTCGCGCACGATGTGCGGGATCTGCCAGGCGTAGGTCGGCGTGACGACCACCCACGGCTTCTCGGATTCGAGCGGTGAGCGGTCTCCCTCCCGAATGCGCTCAAAGAGGGAAAGTGTTTCGTCCCCGAGAGCGGAGGCGAGCTTTTTGGCGACATATTCGCTGTTGCCGGTACCGGTAAAATAGAGGATCACAGCGGGCTCCTTTCCTCCCGGCCGCGCCGGGCGTGTTATTTTGATGATATTTTATATAGCGGTTTCGATCGAAAAGGGCAAATCAAAATTCCGCCGCTTTTCGTGCGAGCTCACCGAGCACGGGCTCGAAGCGGACGCCGTAGGTGTGCCCGGGCTCGGTGCGCTTCATGCAGGAAAGCACGAAGTCCGCCGCCGCACCCGCCGCCGTAAACGCATCCGCACCGCGGCAGAGGAGACCGGTGAATGCCGAGGCGAACACATCGCCCGTGCCGTGGCAGCTGCGCTGCAGCCGCTC
>CAZKGZ010000352.1:0-1047 GCA_964552365.1 uncultured Oscillospiraceae bacterium
ATTACTCGGCGTCGGCGAGGGCTTTGGCTTCTTCTATTACTTTCTGCTGGACGTTGCCGGGGGCTTCTTCGTAGCGGACGAACTTGCAGGTGAAGGAGCCGCGTCCCTGGGTCATGGAGCGCAGGTCGATGGTGTAGGAGCTCATCTCCGCCATCGGGACCTCGGCCTCGACGGTCTGCATGCCGTCTTCGGCGTTCATGCCGAGCACGGTGCCGCGGCGCTTGGAGGAGATGTCGGACATGATGTCGCCGAGGTTGGCGTCGGGGATGGTGACCTTCAGGAGGCCGATGGGCTCGAGAATGGTCGGCTTCGCACGGGGGATGCCGTCCTTGTAGGCGAGCTGAGCGGCGGTCTTAAATGCCATTTCGTTGGAGTCGACGGGGTGGTAGGAGCCGTCGTACAGCGTGGCCTTGAGGTTGACGAGGGGGTAGCCGGCGAGGACGCCCTTGTTGACGGCTTCGCGCAGGCCCTTTTCCACGGCGGGGAAGAAGTTCTTGGGAACGCTGCCGCCGAAGACTTCCTCGGCGAAGATCATTTCCTCGGACTCCTCCTGGGGCTCGAAGCGGATCCACACATCGCCGAACTGGCCGCTGCCGCCGGTCTGCTTCTTGTGGCGGCCGTGGGCTTCGACTTTCATCTTGATCTTCTCGCGGTAAGGCACGCGGGCGGGCTTGAGCTCGCTGTCCACGCCGAAGCGGCTCTTGAGCTTGGCGCACAGGACGCTCAGCTGGATGTCGCCGGCGCCGGCGAGGACCATCTGGTGGGTCTCGGCGTTGTTCGTGACGGTGAAGGAGATGTCTTCCTCGTTCAGACGGGCGAGGCCGTTGGCGATCTTGTCGTCCTGACCCTTCGTCTTCGGGGAGATGCACATGGAGTAGCAGGGCTCCGCGATCTCGATGGCGGGAAGCTCGACTTCGTTGGCGGGATCGCACACGGTGTCGTTCGTCTTCCAGTCCATCTTGCCGATGGCGACGATGTCGCCGCAGCAGGCGTCCTTGACCTCGGTGGTCTTCTTGCCGCACATGGTGTAGAGACGGCCGAGCTTAT
>CAZKGZ010000353.1:0-1025 GCA_964552365.1 uncultured Oscillospiraceae bacterium
CGGAAGGTGGTTTTCCATGTCTTACGCGCTTGCCCTGGTGGATTTTGACGGCACACTGGCCGATTCCATGCCGTACTGGCTCTCGCTGCCCAAAGACGCGCTCCGCGAAGCGGGGATCCCGGAGCCGGAGGGCTTCGATGCCTACATCCGCTCCGTGCCGATGCACGAGATCGCGGCGGACATGGCGAAGAAATATCCGGCGGTCGAGGCGGAATGTCCGTTCCTGCAGCGTTTTGACGCGCAGATGCGGGCGCACTACGCCGAGCATGTGCCGCTCAAACCCGGCGCAGACGGGCTCCTGCGGCTGCTGCACCGCGCGAACATCCGCATCTGCATCCTCTCCGCCACGCGCCACGAGCTGCTCGATGCCGTCGCGGAACGACTCGGCGTCACGGCCCTCGCGGACGGCATCTATACAGAAGCGGAAGTCGGCTCGAAGCGCACCGAAGCGCCGTACGCGTATTTCCGCGACAAATTCGGCGTGCCGTACGGGAAGATGCTCCTCATCGAGGACGCCCCGCGCAACCTCGCCGCCGCCCAAACCCTCGGCCTCACGACCGTCGGCGTATTCGACGAGAGCATGAAACACGAAAACGCCGCCGTCCGAGCCGCCTCCCGGATCTACCTCCCCGACTTCTCCGACCTTACGGCGCTTGAAGAGCTTTTGCAATGAATATATGAAAACACGAGCGGCACCCGTATCCTGCGGCTGCCGCTCACTTTACTGTTTTCATAATATGAACGCCCTCAAGGCGGCGGAATCGCTCTATATCACGCGAAATTCCTTCATGCCGCGCCTTGAACGCATGCAGGAGATCCTCAACATGGATCTCAACGACCCCAAAGTCCGCTTCCGGCTGATGTTCTCCCTTTTTTCCACGGAAATAATATAAAAAACTATTGACAATCCTTGAAAATATGATATTATATTCGGGCGCTCCAAAGACAGCAGGTGGAATTTTTCCGTAAATCCTGCCGAGGAAAGCACGATACTTGTATTGTGTCTCCTTCTGTCTTGCGGCAGA
>CAZKGZ010000354.1:0-1010 GCA_964552365.1 uncultured Oscillospiraceae bacterium
CGGGCAGCATCAGCTACATTGAGGACGACGGCACACGCGAAGAGCTCATCGGCAAAGACCCGCTGAGCATTGCAGAGCTCGGCGTTTCTCTCTCGTTCGTACCCGAAGACCGCCTCGGCATGGGCCTCGTCGGCAACATGAACCTTGCCGACAACATGATGCTCCGCTCGTTCCGCCGCGGCAAGTCCATATTCACCGACCGCAAATCGCCCCGCGCGCTGGCCGAATCCGTAGTGCAGGAGCTGAGCGTCGTAACGCCGAGCGTTGATACGCCCGTTCGCCGTCTCTCCGGCGGCAACGTGCAGAAGGTGCTCGTCGGACGCGAGATCGCGAGTGCGCCGACCGTGCTCCTCACGGCCTACGCCGTGCGCGGACTGGACATCAATTCCTCATACATGATCTACGATCTCATCAACCGCCAGAAAAAAGCGGGCGTGTCCGTGATTTTCGTCGGCGAGGATCTCGATGTGCTGCTTGAACTGTGCGACCGCATCCTCGTTCTCTGCGGCGGCAAGGTGAGCGGCATTGTGGATGGCCGCGGCGCCGAAAAGCGCGAGGTCGGCATGATGATGACGAAGTTGGGAGGTTCCGCCAATGAACAGTAAAACGCCTCTTTTCCATATTACGAAGCGCAATCCGCTCCCGTGGTATAAAGCCTGGGGCATTCGCGCGGCGGCCATTCTGCTCGCGCTCATCGTCTGCTCCGTGATCACCACGACGATGACCGGCGAAAACCCCCTGCAGATCTACGCGACCATATTCAACGGCTCCTTCGGCTCCGCGCGCAAGGCGTGGGTGCTCTTCCAGAACATCGCGATGCTCCTTTGCGTGGCGCTGGCCGTAACGCCGGCATTCAAAATGCGCTTCTGGAACATCGGCGGCGAAGGCCAGGTGCTCGCGGGTGCGCTCGCGGCGGCGGCCTGCATGATCTGCCTGCGCGATGTGCTGCCGAACGGCCTCATCATCGTGTGCATGACCGTGAGCAGCATTTTTGCCGGTGCGCTCTGGGG